>JAQBWG010000243.1 GCA_027625225.1 Chloroflexota bacterium
GGGTGCGCTTTAGGGCTGGTGAAGAAGTCTCCAGCCGCGCCTATGTTCCGACCGCGATTGTAGTATCCGCCTTTGGGGTGGTAGAGGGCTGTTTCCATGAACTCGGCGAAAGTGATTTTGCCGTGCTCGCGGATGCGCCGACGTATTTGTTGTTCGGCTGGATTCAAAGGTGAAGAGTTTGGCATCGTTTGGTGAAATATTGTAACGATAAAAAGTGAAGGGGGGTCCCGATTAATCGGGACACCCCTTCTGATTTGTTATAAGAAGTAAGAAGGTTAGCGGGCGTTCTGACGTGCCCTCTTGGCCTGGGAGCTGTCGCGATCCCATCCGGAGCTTTGGATAGAGTTACGGAATTCTCCGTGTTTCCCGCAATTCTTACATACGCCTACACTCACAGGTCCGTTTGGTGAATCAATAACCCAGTGGTGCTGACACTCGTTCGATTTCTCTACCATGCTCTTGCTTCCTCCCCTTTTTGAAATCTTTAAGATTTGGCTTGCCAGCCATAAAGGCTGCCAGGTGGACGTTAGCTGCGCTTGTCTATCGGAACGAACGGTAAGTCGTGTTCTCCTTCATAGGTGAGTAACGGTCGAAGCAGAATGTTGTTGGAGAATTGTTCCAGCACTTGAGCCGTCCATCCGGGGACGCGGCCCATGGCGAAGATGGAGATAAACAGGTCTGTCGGTATTCCCAGCAAGTGATAGATAGCACCGGACCAGAAATCTACGTTCTGGCAGATGCCTTTTCTGCAATAGGGTTCCATGGCTTCGTTGACGGCTTCGAGGATGGCGATGAGGTCGGGTTGGCCTTTTCGTTCGCCAAGGCGTTTTGCGTCTTCGCGGAGGTGCACTGCGCGGGGGTCGGTTGTCTTGTAGACGCGGTGTCCGAAGCCGACGATGCGTCCGCCGCCTTTAAGAGTGTCTCGGATATACGTCGGGACGTTGTCTGAGGTGCCAATCTCGTTGACCATATGCATAACACTCTCGGCCGCACCACCATGTGCGGGGCCCTTGAGAACAGCGACGCCAGCTGTAACGGCACAGTGAAGGTCGGCGTTGGTGGATGCTGTCACGCGCGCGGCGAACGACGATGCGTTTATGCCATGCTCGGCGTGGAGCACGAAGTCCTTGTCCATAAGTGCGGCGTCTTCCGGGTGAGGGACCTCACCGCTGAGCATATAGAGGAAGTTCGCTGCATGGCCGAGTTCGGGGTTCGGTTCCAAGGGCTCTTTGCCATCGCGAATCCGTGCGTGGGTGGTGACGATAGAAGATGCGGCGGCTGTGAGCCGGATGCCCTTGCGGAGTGTCGCTTCAGGAGAATTGTCGGTTATATCCGAGTCAAATGCCGATAGAGCTGATATGGCTGTACGTAATACATCCATAGAGTGCGCGTTTTTAGTGATACGTATGGTTTCGACGATTTCTTTGGGGAGTTTTCGGCCCTGTTTAAGTAGGGCATCAAGTTCAGCGAGTTGGACTTTCGTCGGCAATGTTCCATGAAGGAGTAGATAGACGATTTCTTCGAACGAACAGCTTTCGGCGAGGTCATGGATATTGTAGCCACGGTAAAGGAGCTTGCCTGCCTTTCCGTCAATAAAACTGATTTGAGTGCGGTCAATATAAACGTCGCGCAAGCCACGGCGTAGTTGAACTTTTTCTGTTTCTGCCATTGGTCCCTTCCTGCGGTGGCGGCTAACTGAAGCGGCCAAGCGAACACAAGGATAGCGTTGTAGCAAGAAGCGGCTGTCGCAAAAAAGCGAACGGTCAAACTAGGAACCCATCAGCCTGCTCACGCCTCGTACGAGAGCGCCGCAATTTTAGCATTTGAGGTATGGTGTGTCAAGGAACGAAAACCAAAAGAGGGCGGAAATACCGCCGTTCCGAGGTAGTTCATATCTTCACAAGTCGTTGACGGGTATGGCCCTCCTCAGTACAATAGCGGTCGGGTTCCGATATAGAGGTATTCGACCTGATGCGATTGCTCTTGAAGATGTTTTGCACTGAAGAAAAGGCTATTCGGACCTTATGATTACTGTACAGGTTCCCGAGGTTGTCGTTCTTCGTTTGCCATTGTATGTGCGTGCGCTTACTCAACTTGCGGACGATGGAATCGAAGTGGTGAGCTCGCAACAGCTTGGCAGACGATTGCAGATGACGCCTGCACAAATCCGCAAAGACTTAAGTTACTTTGGCAGATTCGGAAAGCAGGGCCGCGGCTACAAGGTCGAGTTTTTGATGCGGGAGCTTGGCCAGATACTGGGCCTTGACCGGCGGTGGAATACATGTCTTGTTGGTGTCGGGAGGCTTGGTCGGGCGATTATCAATTACCCTGGATTTGCTCCTGAGGGGTTCAACATCCTTGCGGCGCTCGACAGTGATTTGACTCAGATCAACACCCCGGTGGGTGATCATCTGATCGTTCAGCCGATGGGAAACCTGGGGGCAGAGATTCGAAGGCATGAAATTGTGATTGCTATCGTTGCCGTGCCAGCAGCGCAAACACAGACGGTGATTGATGAGTTGGTCAAGAGCGATATCAAAGGAATTTTGAACTACGCCCCGGTGGCGCCGCAAGTGCCTATGAACGTGGTGCTGCGCAATATAGACCCTGTATTATCCCTGCAGTCGATGACCTATTATTTGCGGGACATGCTAGAAGGTGAAAGCTAGGCGGCTTCTCGGATTTTTTCGAAGAAAGAGGGGTGGAGATGTACATCTCCACCCCTCTTTTAGTTACGAACCTTTAACTAATTTGATTGAGACGCTGCTCCTCTTGGAGCT
>JAQBWG010000014.1 GCA_027625225.1 Chloroflexota bacterium
CATGGGCAACGTGAACAACGACCGCATCGTACCGTCCTTATCAATCACATACACCGGCGACGAATGCGTCACCGTATAGAAGGCGATATCCCGCGCCAGTGAATCCAACGCACCGCTCGGTTCCCCTACAGGAGTACTCGCAGGCACATCGTCCGGTGCCTGTGCCACGAAATAGCTTGCCCACACCGGCGACAGCTCCCCCTGCGTTCCCACGAAATACGTCCACCTCTCAACATTCAACCTCTCCAAATACAGGGTAACCGCCTCGACCGTATCCCGTTCCGGATCCACGCTCACCACCACCACGTCCACATCAACGCCATCTTCTTCCAAAAGTGCATGCGCATTCTTGAGGTGAGTGGCGACGATGGGACAGATATCGGGGCAATTCGTATACAGAAACGTAAGCAGGACGACGTTCCCTCGGTGATTGGAAAGAGACTCCGTCAATCCGGTTTGAGTGCTAAGAGAGAAGTCAGGTGCCTGCCTGGCAGGATTCATTACCGTCCCCCGCAGTCCTTCAGGAGACGAACACCCGACCAGAAGCAGAAATCCGAGTAGTAAGAAAAACGAGATTAAGAGGCTGCGAAATGGCACAGGAACTATTCGACCGAAATATTTCCCTCGGCCATCTTTTCCAGAGCCACGGCAACCAGCGGAACCCCTATCACCAGGGCCATACCGATGCCAATCGTCGCCCATTCGTTACGAATAGCGATAAAGATGCCACCGAGTCCGAGCCCGATTGTCGCGACCACAACCAGCGAAAGCGCCGGGATTAAAGTCGCCAATAACAGTCTGTCTTGCTTCATGCCACGTCTACCCTTTCAAAGTCAGCATCACTATATCAGCGGGACGTCTCGATACTCAACTGCCGTTCTTTCTTCGATTTAGCCTCTTCCTTATTGAACCACCGGAAAAACGTAATAATGAGCAGCGTCATGAACAGGAACCCGCCACCCACCTTCATTATGATGGCACCAATTTGCTGATCGGAGACAGGCGACACGGCCCACAGCCTGGGCGCCTGTGCGTAGAAATCGTAGACCGGCGTACTCGCGAACACCAACGGCGCAAACACGATGATTGACGCCACCGATAAAGCGGCCAGATACAACATCTGTGCAGGGTCCGAAAGCCTCGGCAATTCCGGCATCGAGCTCGTCAACGGCCACCACATCAACACAGCAAGAGATAATAACAACAAGTGTTGGAACACATGAATCCCGTGTATCGTCACCGTCAGGTTGTACAGCACCGGCAGGTGCCACATCGAAAACACAACATTGAACAACCCGAACGCCACGATGGGATGCACCAGTATCCTCGCCGACCGGAACATCCCGTTCGGCCGCAGCAGCGGCCGCAAAAGCCAGTCCGGTGTGCCCATGATAAGCAAAGGCGGTGCAATAAGCGTAAGCATCACATGCTGAACCATGTGCATGCTGAAAAGATACGTATCGCTCAGTTCATGGATAGGTGAAACCAGTGCAACCAGAATAACCAGCACGCCCAGCGTGAACGTCGCAATCTTCTTGGGGTCGATGTCATCCGCAAGATTGTACTTCTCGCGCAGCGGCCCAACACCAAGCAGATACACGAGTTCCAGCACAAATAGGCCTATCAGAACATCGGGGTGTCCATGCCAGTGCGTCCAAACGGAACCACTCATACCGCCACCCCTCGTCGAAGAAAACCGGACGCCGTTAGATGAACCACTTGAACAGCCCCAGCAGGGCGAAAATCACCAGAAATGCGAGTACAAATCCTCCCACGAACATCGTGGAGAACAATTTATGGTCGAATTTCAAATGCATGTAGAACATTATGACCAGAGCAAACTTCGCCAGAGACAGGATAGCCAGAATCGGGATGATTCCATAGCTCAATCCCTCGAAGAAGAACACAACTACTTCGATAGCCGTGATGACCACCAGCGTCATCGCGACCTTGAAGTACGTCAGTGGTGAAGGATGGCCCTCATGCACTGGTTCGTATCCAGGCTCTATAACTTTTACCTGTGATTTGCTGGTCATAAGTCAGACCTCAAAAGCCTTCGAACACACCGAAGAGATACACAACCGTGAAAATCACAATCCATACCACGTCAACAAAGTGCCAGTACAACGCCGCCAGGTCCAGATCAAGGTTCTTCTTCGGCGTCACACCGCCCTTCTTGAACGAGAAGAAGAACAGCGACAGCAGCCAGATAACTCCCAGCGTCACGTGCGCACCGTGAAAACCCGTCAGCGAGAAGAACGTCGTCCCGAACAGATTCGTCCGCGGCGTCAGCCCGTACACACCCTCGATTTCGGGGCCATGCTCGCCGCCAGCGTGATACTCAACCTCGCGAAACCCTCGTACCGAAACCTCATCGCCGGCAGCGCCCGTCAGACACCCTGCGGCCAGCGACGCCTCCAGGTCCGTCCACTTCGTCGGGTCATCGTCACACGACACCACCACCTCGTGATTCGCGAACTCATAAAACTCGAACACCTGGAACGCCAGGAACGTCGCGCCCAGAACAATCGTCGCCGCCAGCCAGATACGAAACGCCTTCATCCGGCCCCGCGTCAGCGCCGCATACGACAGCACCATGCTCATACTGCTCATCAGCAGCACGAACGTGCTCACCGTCGTCACCGGGATACTGAACACATCGATAGGCAACGGCCCCGAAAGACTCTTGCCGTAGTACACCAAATACGTCGCAATCAGAGTGCCGAAGAACATACAGTCCGAGCCTAAGAAGGCCCACATCAACAGCTTCCGATGATTCAGACCGGTAGTAGTCGCCTCGTGTTCGCCGTGTTGAGCTTCTGTTGCCACGTAAATCCCTTAGTGACCCGACTCTTCGTCCGGCTCATTCACCGGCTCGAAGGACCAGGCATAGATTGCGATTAAAGCGATAGCACCACCGATGGCCGCCACCGCGATGTTATAAATCAGGCCCATAGCGCCAATGAACAACCCTATCGACACCACCATCGGCCAGAACGACGGCTGCGGCAAATGAATGCCATGCCCACCACCTGAACCGCCGCCTACCGGCACCGCTGCAGGTGCAGTCTTCGCCTTCCCGCTGCGCTTCCGCTCCCACCAATCGTCCCTATCCTGAACGATAGGAATCTCCTCGAAGTTATACTCCGGCGGAGGCGACGGGATAGACCACTCCAGCGTCCGCGCATCCCACGGATCCTGCGACGCCAGCTCGCCCTTCCTCCAGCTCTTCACCATATTCACAACGAAAATCAGCGCCGCAATACCCACCAGGTACGCACCTGCCGTCGATAGGGTATTCATAAGTGTCCAGCCCATATCCGGGCCGTAGGTATAGATACGCCGCGGCATACCCCACAGCCCGCTGAAATGCATGGGAAAGAACGCCAGATTCTGTCCCACGAACATCAACCAGAACTGCAGCTGTCCCATCTTCTCGTCATACATTCGCCCCGTAATCTTCGGGAACCAGTAATACATACCCGCGAAGATACCCATCATCGCACCGCCGAACAGCACGTAGTGGATATGCGCGATGATGAAATACGTATCCTGCTGCTGAGCGTCCGACGACGCCATCGAATGCATCACGCCGCTGATGCCGCCGATTGTGAATAGCGCGATGAACCCTATCGCATACAGCATCGGCGTCTTGAAACTGATCGAACCCTTCCAAATAGTCGCAATCCAGTTGAAAATCTTGATACCCGTCGGAATCGCGATAGCCATCGTCGTCAACGCGAACACAGAGTTCGCAATCGGCCCCAGGCCCACCGTGAACATATGGTGGCTCCACACCATCCAGCCCATAAACCCGATGATTGCCCCTGCCAGCACAACCGTCGAATACCCGAACAGTGGCTTGCGCGAGAACGTCGGCAGAACCTCCGAAACGATACCCATCGCTGGAAGAATAAGAATGTACACCTCGGGATGCCCGAACACCCAGAACAAATGCTGCCACAGCACCGGAGTACCGCCCGCGGCCACATTGAAGAAATTCATCCCGAACGCCCGGTCGAACATCAGCTCGATAAGCGCCACCGTAATCACCGGGAACGCCAGCACCAGCAAAATAGCCGTAATGAACGTCATCCACGTAAACAGCGGCAGCCGCGTCCACGTCATACCCGGCGCACGCATATTGATAATCGTCACGATAAAGTTGAACGAAGCAGCCAGCGACGCGATACCCAGCACCTGCAAGCCGATAATCCAGAAATCGGGGCCATTGCCCGGATTAAACACCGAACTCGTCAACGGAGCGTAGCTGAACCATCCCGTATTCGGCGCACCGCCCAGGAACCAGCTCAGGTTCAGGATGATGGCGCCCGCCAGGAACGTCCAGTAACTGAACGCATTCAACCGCGGGAACGCCACGTCCCTCGCGCCTATCTGAAGTGGAATCAAAAAGTTAAAGAACGCCGCGCTCAGCGGCATGATAGCCAGGAATATCATCGTCGTGCCGTGCATCGTGAAAAGCTGGTTGAACACCTCGGCCGACACATAATCCTTGTCCGGACCGATAAGCTGTGTCCGGATGAGCAACGCCTCCACCCCACCCGTCAAGAACATAATGAACGCCGTCACACCGTACAAAATACCGATGCGCTTGTGGTCAATCGTCGTCATCCAGCCCCAAATACCTGTCGGATGGAGCGGGCGCTTAAGAAGCGGAAACTTTATATGTATGTCTAGTGATTCTGTAGCCATGGAGGTCTCCTAATCGAGGCTCCTTAAAAATGCCACCAGCGCCGAAATCTGGGGTTCAGACAATCCCTTGCTCGGGTCCGCATACACAACCGCATCGCGCGACATAACGTTACCCGGCTTGAAGCTGTTCGGGTCTTCCAGCCATGCCCGCAGATTCTCCTGCGTATTGTCCATGATGCCTGCCCCCAGTTGCATGCGGCTTGCAACATGAGACAGATTCGGCCCTACCGAACCCCTGGCCCTCTGGAAACCATCTATCGTATGGCACGCCCAGCATTGGGCCTGCCCTATGAACAAATCGTACCCCTCTTTTGCGAGGGGATCGGTCGGAATCGCCGCCAGTTGTTTTTGTGCAATCACCCACGCATCGAAGTCCGCCTGCGTGTGCACCACAACCCGGAACCGCATCTTTGCGTGCGACTCCCCGCAAAACTCTGCGCACTGCCCGAAATATACCCCGGGCTCATCCGCCTCTAACCACATATGGTTTTCATTCCCCGGCACCATGTCCAGCTTGCCCGCCAGTTTCGGCACCCAGAAGCTATGGATAACGTCCACCGAATACAGGTTGACCGCTACAGCCTGGTTCACTGGAATGTGCAACTCGTTCGCCGTCACAATCCCCTGTTCCGGATACTCGAACTCGAACCACCACTGATGCCCTGTCGCCTCCACTGTAAACGCCGCGTCATCCGGAGGATTTGCATCGAAGAATATACCGCGCACAGTGGGTACTGCCACGATGATAAGGATGATTGCCGGCGCTATCGTCCACGCAATCTCCAGCTTATTGTTACCGTGAATCTGGGGCGGGTCCGCCTCATCGTCCGACTTTCTCCGGTACCGGATCGTCGCAAAGATAAGGAGAGCAAATACGAGCACGAAAACGAATGCGCCCGCCCCTAGGATGACCCAGAGAATAGTAAGCTGGCTCTGAGAAACGGGCCCTAACGCATCGAATGTAGACTGCGGACTTTCCTTTGAACAGGCGGAAAGCAGGGTAACTAACAGCACGGTGAGAAGCAGATATATTTGGCGCCTCGACCCGCGTATCATATTCAACATCTGTATGTTGTGGTTTCCCCTTCCAGCACTGTCGCTGACGTACCTGTAGTCCGACTAAGGAATCTATCAAGCATCCCTTGGCTAGTCAAGCCATCTGAGGGGTGATTTGCAATTTCATTCACAATCTCACTCGAACTAAACACCGTTTCGCCCGTCTTCAATCCTTCACCAGACTGTCCGCCACAATCACTACGAACAGCAACGTCAAATACAACAACGAGTACAGATACGCCCGCTTCGTCCCCTTCAACCCCTCCGACTGACGGAGCTTCCATGCCTCATACACGAACACCGTCCCCAATACCGACGCACCTATCAGATACACCCAACCGACCGCCCCCGTCACGAAGAACATCAGCGTCAGCACCAGCAGCAACACCGTGTACAGGAGAATGTGGTACTTCGTCTCCTCCACCGTGGTGACCACCGGAAGCATCGGGATGCTCGCCTCCTTGTAGTCCTCCTTCAAAAGCAGGGCCAGCGCCCAGAAATGTGGAGGTGTCCAGAAAAACACGATTGCAAACAGATATATAGCCGGAAGGTCCACGCTCCCCGTGATTGCCGCCCACCCAATCATCGGCGGGAACGCCCCTGCGGCGCCCCCTATCACAATGTTTTGTGGCGTCCTGCGCTTCAGTCCCACCGTATACACGAACACATACACCAGCGTCGCCGCCATGGTGATTGCCGCGCTCAGCGGGTTGGCCAGATAAAACAGTAAAAAGAACGCGATGACGTTCAGCACAATCCCGAAAATCAGCGCATCCCGTGGAGAAACCCGCCCGCCTGCGACCGGTCTCTTGCTGGTACGGGTCATCATCGAATCGATATCTTTGTCCAGGAAATGATTGAGCGCATGCGCCCCTCCTGCGGCCAGCGACCCTGCCCCCAACACCAGAAAAATCATCCCCACCGGCGGATTACCGCCTGCCGCCAAATACATCCCGCCCAAAGCAGTAACCAGCAAGAGTGAAATGATGCGCGGCTTCGTCAGCGCAATATAGTCGCGGATGATGGTGCCGGATGAATTCGTGGATGCAATCATGCTGCCGGCTCTCTCGCTTCACTCAAGTGTGGCTTCCTGAACTCCGATACCCTGGGCTGAAACCGTGTGGGCACACGCATTGCCGCAATCAAATACGACCCTGCCATCCATGTCAATGTAGCCAGACTCAGATGCAATCCCTTGAACTCCCTGTCGAATCCCGACCATACCACCGCCGCACCGAACAACACTTGCGCGATAAACGTCACCACCAGTGAAACGCTCGCCACTTCAACACCTTGCCATCGCGTCCGTCCTCGCCACGCCCATACCCCCGTCCACAACACCACTACGCCCACGATAGCCGCCATGTACCGGTGGCCCATGTGCGTCGCGAACGCCTCTCCTTCGGGGAAGAATTCTCCCCTGCACAGCGGCCACGTCGCGCACGACGAACCGAAGCCCTGTCCCACCATAAACGAGCCAGACAAAATAATAACCAGCATCCCCACCATCATCGCCACCGGCAACCTGCTGAGTCTCGGAGCCTCCACCGTACCCTCGGCAGCCGGTTCCCCTTCTGGTCGTATATGCCGCCATGCGGCCACATTCGCCACTACCAGTGCGGTGATGAGCGACTCCGCGATAACCAGATGCACCAACCGACCGCCCCACGATAGGTCCGTCCACACCGTTACCGCGCCGAAGGCCCCGGCAACGATGACCAACACCAAAGAAGCGATACTGGGTACGTACACCCACGGCCGCGTGCGGTACGCCCACCACGCCACCACCAGAGTCGCCAGCACGAACACGCCGACCGTGGTGGCCGAAAGTCGGTGGGAATACTCAATGATGGTCTCAAAGTTGAACGGCGGAATGATATGCCCGTTGCACAACGGCCAGTCGTCTCCACACCCCAACCCCGAGCCGGTCACCCGCACCACGCCGCCCAGCGTCACCTGACCGAATGCCATTATCAGGGACAACAAAGCCAGCACCTTGAAGACGATGCGGCTCCTTTTGCCCGGTGTCGTGTTCTGAATCAACAGTCCCTCAAACGCTCTAAACCATCCACTGACGAACGACTGTGCAAAGTTTCACAATTATAGCCGCCCAAGCCACTGAAAACAACGTAAAAGGTTCCCTTTGGCAACCAGAAAAGGCAACCCTACGCATGCCGACAGGCATCCTCTAGGCCGTCCCCCCGGATAGACCGGAATGTGCCGGGGCATCCTCATTTCAAGCTAAATCAGGCCTCCCGGGGACATCATTTTCCATGCACCCACGCATTGTAAATCCCTTGCGAAATCCGCCCAATCGTCCTCGCCCCCTCATGCTGGAACAACAAATACCCCGGATCCTTGCACTCCGCCGTCATCACCGCCAGCACAAAGCTCACCCGCTCCGTCTCCACCAGCCCCACATCCGTCCGCCCGTCCAGGAAGCTCCCCGTCTTGTTCGACAGCTTCGCCTCCACCTTCGCGTTGGTATCCTCGGGAAGCTGGTCTATCGGCAGATACCGTCCCATGAACTCCGGCTCGTTACACCGGTGCAAAATGTCCAGCATCTCCGCCGACGCCTTCTTCGACACCAGCGTCCCCTTCGCCATCCCGCTCACCAGTTCCATCAGGTTCGCGGGCGACGCCACCGCCACCGAGCTGATGTCCGTGTTTTGTATATCTGTAAACATGCTCGCCGAAAGGTCGCTCCGCAACTCCACCTCGTTCAGCCCCAGCGACCGCATCCTTTTGTTGATGTTGTCTTTCCCCAACCGCTGCACCTCGAGCCAGGACGCGGTGTTATCGCTCTCCTTGATGGTAAAAATGCAGATATCGCGCAGCGTCATCTCCAGCGGCGCGCTCAACTCCTTCAGCACTCCCGTGCCACCTCTGTGATCGCTTTTCTTAATGACGACCTTCTCGTCCAACCGTACTTTGCCTTCATGCGCCTGGAAAAACAGCTCCGTCATCATGGGCACACGGATAGTGCTCAGCGTGGGGAACTGTTCGTGCTCCCGAATGTATAGCTCCTCGCCGGTGGTGAGGTTGCGGGCGGCGACGCCGACGCGACCGGAGAAGCGGCGGATGATGCCCTGCACTCTGCGACGCAGCGCCTGTGAATCTATCTTCTTTGCTTTTGCCATGTCGTATGTCTCCATATCACGTCGTTCCCGGACGAAATGTTTAGCTTGACTGGCCCATGGGGCGAAGCTAGAATTAACCGGTTCCCGTGCCGCCGGTGGCCTTGCCATCGAGGGCTTCTGGAATCATGGCCCGCTAGCTCAATGGCAGAGCAAGTGACTCTTAATCACTAGGTTCTCGGTTCGAGTCCGAGGCGGGTCAGATTCACCTTTCTCAGCTTGCCTCTGCTGCGCGGAATGTACCAGTCTACATAGGGCAAGTCAATCTACCGCAGTGCATTCGCCTGAGTCTGAATCGGAAGACCGTTCGTAGGCTCTAATACCATATGAAACGCCCAAAGAGTCTTGTCATTTCACTTGCCGTGCTTTCGATTGCAGTTGCAATCGGTTGCAACGATGACCCAAGGTTGCCTTCCGGGGAGATTCTGACGCCCTTTCGGCTGACTCCAACACCGTTCGAGGAAACGATGGAAGTAGGCGCTGAGGAGTTGCCGCAGTTCATGCGAAGCGGCTGGACGACCGACTTTTCCAAGCATTCAGTGTCCTACAGTGAAATACGCTCCGGTGGGCCGGGCAAGGACGGTATCCGGCCCATAGATTCCCCCAAGTTCGTTGATGCGTTCGAGCCTCCGGACTACATGCGTCCGGACGAGGCGGTGATGGTGCTGGAAATTGGCGGGGACGCACGGGCGTATCCACTGGCTATCATGATTGGCCATGAAATCGTGAACGACATGGTGGGCGGCGTGCCGGTGACGGTGACTTATTGCCCGTTGTGCAATAGCGCCGTCGTGTTCGACCGGCGTTTGGACGGGCGGGTGCTGGACTTCGGGACGACGGGAAATCTGCGCAACAGCGACCTGGTGATGTGGGACAGGCAAACGGAGTCGTGGTGGCAGCAGATTACCGGCGAGGCCATTGTGGGTGAGTTGACTGGTATGAAGCTCACGTTCATTCCGTCGCAGGTGCTGTCCTGGGCGAATTTTCAGCAGGTGTATCCCGACGGCAAGCTGCTGACACGGGAGACGGGCAGTCTGCGGAACTACGACCGGCCTCCGTATGCCAGCTACGATCTTTCGGCAAGACCGTTCTTGTTTTCCGGCCAGATAGACCCGCGACTGGAGGCTCTGGAGCGGGTGTTTTCGCTTGAGTTCGACGGTGATGCTATCGCCTATCCATTCTCGGTACTGGCGCAACATCCGGTTATCAACGACACGTTCGCAGGTCGAGATTTAGTCATCTTCTTTGTAAACAGTACGCTGACGCCGTTCCCCGACGATGACATATTCCCCAGCGGCGTGGGCGGCGGTGGCGGTGAGGCTGTACGGAAAGCTATCGAAACGGCCATCGCTGAGTCGTCGCCGGATGACTTTTTGCCCTCACGGGCGGTCGGCTCGACGGCAGTGTACAACCCCAACGTGAACGGTCAGATGCTGACATTCTCCGTGCAGAGCGGCATCATCGTGGACGACCAGACGGGGTCGGTGTGGGACATCGCGGGGCGGGCGGTTTCGGGGCCGCTGGAGGGTACACGGCTGGAGCCGTTGGTACACGGTAACCATTTTTGGTTCGCGTGGGCGGCGTTCTTCCCCGATACGGCTGTGCGCACGGCGGAAGACCTGGGACTCTAATACATCCACCCTGCCTTGTTTGCCCAAGCAAGCGACTTCTTTTCAATCTCGTCAACGATATCCTGCTTACCGGCGATGTACGCTAGCCGGTCGCCGGGGTGTTTCGCCCCGATGCTGCGTTTGACAGCGGCGTAGCGCTCCGCTTCGTGGGGATGGGCACGCAGGTAGTTACGAAAAGCGAGATGCCGGTATTCATGACCGCTTCCTAGCTTGCATACATGGATATGGTGAGTACGGGGACGTAAGGCAGGCTTGCCGAAGAAGTGGAAATCGGGCGAGCCGGACGCATACACGAATAGGTAGCCGAGCTTTTCGAGGGGTCTGCGGTAATCATCCATCGGATACACCGACTGCACGGAGACGCTGATGTCGATGATGGGCTTAGCAGCAAGTCCCGGCACTGAGGTGGAGCCGACGTGGTCAATGCGGACGGCGACTCTTCCTAGCGCATCGTGGAGTTTGGCCGCTTCGCGATCGAACTCGCGGGGCCAGCTGCGGTTGTAGTCAACGATGTGTATGGCAGGGTCGTGAGTAGTGTCGGGCATGAGATTTATTTTAACAATGAAGCCTGAGATGTCTGCTTTTTCCGAGAATTCAAGTAGGCACCACAAAACCATCGCTCAACCAAGTCTCTTCCCGTCCTTCCACAAGCTCAGGACGAATGGATTTAGGGCGGGGGCGTTTGGAGCGGCGTGGTACGCTATACGCCGCAATCTTATATCTCCTATCGAGGCGCGGCATGGTCAAAAGCGGCCCCAAGAACGCTATCACCGACGTCGAGGGCATCGAGGTCGGACATTATACCGATAAGGAAAACGGCACGGGGTGCACGGTCATCATCTGCCGCAAGGGAGCGATGCCGGGGGTGGACGTGCGCGGGTCGTTTCCAGGGACGCGAGAAACCGACATGCTCTCGCCCATCAAATGGGACACGGAGATACACGCGGTCGTGCTGAGCGGGGGAAGCGTGTACGGGCTGGACGCGGCGTCCGGCGTGGTGAAGTACCTGGCGGAGCACAGCACCGGCCTGCGGGTAGGACGGGCAAGGATTCCCAGAGTCCCTGCGGCGGTCATCTTCGACCTGCCCATGATTACCCACAAGGTACGGCCCGGGCCTGACGAAGGGTACAAGGCGTGCGAGGCGGCGTCGGACGGGCCGGTGGAGGAGGGCACGGTGGGCGGCGGCACGGGCGGCACCATCGGTAAGCTTATGGGGCTGGAACGGGCGGTGAAAGGCGGCGTGGGAACGGCGTCGGTGGACATGGGCGACGGGGTGATAGTTGGGGCGTTAATCGTCACCAATCCGGTTGGTGGTGCGTACGACCCGAACACGGGCCAGGTCATCGCCGGACCGAGGGGGGAGGACGGGGTCACTATGCTCGATTCACTGAAACTGGTGACGTCGCCGAACTTCGAGCCGCCCAAGTGGATGCCTCAAAGCAACACGACCATCGGGGTGGTGGCCACCAACGCGAATCTCACCAAAGCGGACGTGAGCAGGATGGCGTCGGTGGCGCACGACGGGCTGGCGCTGGCGGTACGCCCGGCGCATCTGACGCACGACGGCGACACCATTTTCTCCATGGCGACGGGCAGGACGGACGTGGAGGTAGACATGACGCGCATGTGCGCGGCGGTCGTCCACGTTACGGCGCAGGCTATCGTGCGGAGCGTGCGGGCGGCGACGGGCCTGGGCGGGATTCCGGCGGTCAGCGAGCTGGGGAAGGGCTAGCTCCTACTTCAGCCCTGCCATCCAGCCGCCCAGCTCTTTGTTGAACTTCTTCCGTTCTTCGATGAACGGGAAATGGCGGCTCTCCTCGAACCTTACTATCTTCGACCCCTTGATTCCCTTGTGGATACGTTCGGACTGGAACACAGGGATGATTTTGTCTTTGGGTGAAGCCATCACCAACGTGGGCACCTTGATTTCGCCGAGGCGGGGGACGAGGTTGTAGTTCTTGTGGCAGTCTATAAAGCCACGATTGAAGGCCTGATAGCTTATCTTGGTGGTGGCGCCGATGCGTTCGAGCACCTTTTCTTCCACCCGTTCAAAATAGAGGGGGGTAACGGTGCCAACCGTCTGTCCAAAGTCCTCGTCGTTGGTGAAGTGGGTGTGCTCCATGCGTTTGAGCGCCGCGACCTGCTCGGGCGTACCCAGTTTCTTCGCGTTCCCGATAGCTTCGTGCCAAAAGTCCCAGCCCGCGTACGAGGTGATGATGGCCAGGCCGTCGAGGTTCTTGGGGTACTTGAGGGCATAGCCCATACCGAGCGCACCGCCGTAGGAGTGGCCTACGAGCGTGAATTTTTTGAAGCCGAGGTGCTTGCGCAGGGCTTCGAGGTCTTCTATCCAGGTGTCGTGGGTGACGTTCGCGAGTGACTCACGGCCGTCGGAGCGCCCGTTACCGCGGTGGTCGTAGTACACGATGCGGAAGTTTTTGGACAGAGGGTCTGTCCAGGGACGGAAGTAGTTGTGGTCGAAGCCGAGTCCCCCGTGCAGGAAGATGGCCGGGCGGCCTTTGCCCAGCGCTGTGTAGAAGAGTTTCGTTCCGTTCAGTCGCACGTACATGTAGAGACTCCTCCTGTTATCTAGAGCGACGGCGGCTGATAGCCTCCGAGCGCCTGTTCAAGGTGCGCTATCGCGGCGAGGGCGACGTCCTCGCGCCAGGGTTTCGCGGCGACGTGTGCGGTGACGGGCAGACCGCTGCCGGACGTGCCGCAGCGTACCACGGCGGCGGGCCAGCCGGTGAGGTTGTAGGCGCTGGTGTACGTGAGCTGCTTAAAGCCGTCGGGGGTCAGCGTTGAGCCGTGCGTGACGGCAGGGCCGGCGCCTGTCGGACAGAGAATCAGGTCGTAGTCGTCCATAAAGGCGAGCATGTCGGAGCGGAACTGGTCGAGACGCATGAGCGTTTTCGCCATCTCGGCAGCAGGAGTCGGGATGGCGCCTTGCTTTTCCTGGAAGCCGGCGACAACGGCGTGGGTTTTGATGCTGCCTGCCTCAGCGAACATCCGCCGGACGTTCTCGCCGCCGTCGGCGCCCCAGATGGCGAACAATATGCCATGCGCCTGCTCAATGTCGGGCGGACGCTTTTCCTCGACGATGGCGCCGCCGTCTTCAAGGGCTTTCGCGGCGGCAAGCACGATGGCCTTGGTGTCGGGCTCGGGCGGGCAAATGCCATTGTTAGTGTACAGGGCAACACGTAAGCCTTTAACGCTTACTTTGCGGTAGTCAGGCAGCGGCATTGGGACGGTGTACGGGTCCTCCCAGTCGGGGCCGCCGATGACGGACAGTACGAGCGGCAGGTCTTCCACGTGGCGGGCCAGCGGACCGGTCTGGTTGAAAGCGTCCGGGAAGCCGCTGAGGCGCGGCCAGTGGCCCGTGCTGGGAACGCGGCGGGACGTTGGCTTGATGCCGGCGAGCCCGCAGTAGTGAGACGGCACGCGAACGCTGCCGCCCGCGTCGCTGCCGAGGCCGACCGGAGAGCATCCGGCAGCCACCACGGCACCCTCACCGCCGCTGCTGCCGCCGGGGGTGCGCCCGAGGTCATAGGGGTTGTTGGTACGCCCGTAGACGAGGTTGTCCGATTCGAAGCCGAGACAGGCCTCGGTGACGTTGGTCTTGCCCAGTAGGATGCCACCCGCCGCCTTCATGCGGGCGACGACGGTGGCGTCGCGCTGGGGGACGAACTTCGCGCGGCCTAGGGTGCCGCCGGAGGAGACGACGCCGGCGACTTCGAGGGCGTCCTTGACGGTGAACGGGACGCCGTGGAGGGGGCCCCATGACTTGCCTTTGGCGAGCGCAGTATCGGCCTGTTTCGCGCGGTCGAGCGCTTGGTCGGTTAGTAGCTGGACGACGGCGTTGAGCCTCGGATTCACCGCCTCGATGCGCTTGAGATAGGCTTCGACGACCTCGACCGAGGATACGCGCTTAGTCCGAATGGCTTCGGCGAGCTTGATAGCCGATGTGAAGAGCAGGTCGTTCACGGATACTCCTTGGTCTGGTCTACGCGGGCCGAATTGTAGCACTAGGCGTCATATCTAGCGATGCAATTGACTGTGCAGTACGGCAGTGATACGCTCCCGCCGCTATATATAGGCACATAGAGGAGAAGCTCACATGATTAAGAGTTACCGAGATACTGTCGTTGCCAATCCGCGAACAGCACTTCGTTCCAGAGTGCGAAGTGTAGTGAGCAGCTTTTCCGGACGGGTCGGGGTGGCAGCCCGCAACCTGACGACCGGCGAAGAATTCAACGTCAATGCACAAACAGTCTTCCCGACGCTGAGTTCCATCAAGCTGGCAATTCTGACCGAGTTATTTTTTCAAGTCCACGAAGGCAAGATTAAACTGGACGAAAAAATCACCATCAAGAAATCCGACCTGCGCGGCGGCACAGGCGTCATACGGGATCTTACACCGCCCATCGATCTCACCGTTCGAGACATCGCAGTCCTCATGGTCACTGTCAGTGACAATGTGTGCACCTGGCTTACATCGGAAAAAGTGGGGCATCCCAACGTCAACAAGCGCATGCGGTCGCTGGGCCTGAAGAAAATTGACCTGCGAAGCGACCTCGGGCCTGCGACGTTTGCGAAGTTGGAACATGCAGACATTGACGCCTATGCGGTATCATCTCCGGCGGACTTCACCGACCTGATGACTCTCATCGCGCAGGGGAAAATTATCTCCAAGAAGGCCTGCGAGGACATCATTGGCATTCTGCGCATGTGCCAGGGTGTCGACTATCTCGGTCGCTATCTTCCCATCAACGAGTTCATTCCCGAATCGAAGATAGAGCCGGAGGCCCGTCTTGCAAACAAGATTGGCGCGTATCTTCACGGCCGGGTAGATGTGGGGCTGGTAGAGACAAAAAGTGTGCGCTACGTCATTACGGTTATGACTGACAAAAGTAAAGATAAGAGTCTTATTCTTCCTTCCCACGAAGGGACGGAAGCCATCGGTCGGATTTCCAAAGCGGTTTACGATGCGTGGACGGCTGCCCGTTAAACCAGTTTTCGCAGGGATCTAAACCACGAAGGCTCAGCATATGCTGGGCCTTCGTGGTTTATTCCGATACTAAAGCTACATCCGGCGGCGGAGTCTGGGGTCGAGGTTGTCACGCAACCCGTCGCCTGCAAGGCTAATGCCCAGCACCGTAAGGGTAAGGAATATACCGGGGAACATTATCACCCAGATGGCTCGTGTGATGTACTGCTGTGCCTCGGCCATAATAACGCCCCAACTGGGAATCTCCGGCGGCGTACCTGCGCCAAGGAAGCTGAGATAGGCTTCCAACAGCACGGCAGCGGATGCTATGAACGTGCCCTGCACAATAAGTGGAGCGACGACGTTAGGCATGATGTGTTTGAAAATCATTCGTACAGGTTGAACGCCAATCGCCTTCGCAGCTTCAATGTACGTCATTTCTCTAATGGACAATACGGCTGAACGGACGATGCGAACAGCAATCGGAGTTTCCGTCACGCTCAAGGCAATGATGACATTCTGAACACTACCACCGAGCAAGGCCATAAGAGCCATGGCCAACAGGATAGAGGGAATGGACATGAGCCCGTCCACAAACCTCATAATGAACATGTCCGACTTTTCAAAGAAGCCTGAAATCATGCCGAGCAGGCCTCCGGCGCCGATTGCAATCACGCTTACGGAAGCAGCGACTATGAGCGAAATTCTTGCTCCAAACAGCGTACCGCTCCACACGTCACGACCGATATTGTCCGTCCCGAACCAGTGCCCGCCAGACCAGGTTGGGGACGTAAATCGGACGAGCGGATTCGGCTTCCAGGGCTCAGTGAACAAAAGGTCTGCAAAGACGGCAATCGAGACCATAAGGGCAACGATACCGATGCCATAGGCCATATTAGGATTTCGTCGCGCACCACGCCATAAGCGAGACGCAATCCTCTTCGCATCCCACCTTCTGGTAGGCGGCCTGACGGTGATTATAGTACCCAAGCCGGTTTCAAGCGTCATTTGTATCGAATCCTAGGATCAAGAAACGCATATGAAATATCAACCAAGAGGTTCACAAGCACATATATAAAGGAAATTATAAGGATGGTTCCCTGAATTATCGGGTAGTCCCTACGCGAGATGGCATCAACCAATAATCTTCCCAAGCCGGGAATGGCGAACACGTTTTCCGTAACCACGACTCCACCGAGCAACAAAGCAAACCCAACGCCAATTACCGTGATGATTGGCAGGATAGCATTGCGTAACGCGTGTTTAAGTAACACACTCGTGTCAGCCAGTCCTTTAGCCCGCGCTGTTCGCACATAATCTTCCTGTAGAACTTCCAGCACTGTCGCACGGGTCATACGGGCTATGAGTGCCATAACAACGAGGCCGGTAGAAACAACAGGCAGAATCAATTTTACAAAGAAATCACCCAGGTCTTCGTACGGCTGTGTATATCCTGCAGCAGGCGCCCATCCCAGCTTGACGGCAAAGATGAAAATGAAAATAAATCCCAACCAGAATAGTGGAACCGAATATCCAATAGTAGAGAACACCATCACGACGCGGTCAATCCACGTGTTCGCCTTCCATGCGGCAAGCACTCCAAGTGGAATAGCTAAAGTCACGGCAAATATTTCGGTGAGGATAGCCACGGCAAACGTGGGGAGTATCGTCGATTGAATCCTCTTTAGCACGGGAGTCCGGCTGGTGAGGGATGTGCCGAGGTCGCCCTGGACGAGGTCCTTGAACCATAGACCAAGCTGGACAAGTATCGGGCGGTCCAGGCCTAGGTCTGCACGCACACGCTCGTACTGTTCGTCAGTCGCGAAAGTACCCACAATGATTGCTGCGGGGTCGCCGGGTGCGAGATGAATCAGTGAAAAGATGATAAGCGAGACGATAAGGAGGACAGGAATCGTCGCTATCAGTCTTCTTATGATATATGCGCCCATTGTTCGAAGCTCTGTTCCTCCCGTAGCGGTAGGGGGCTATGCGGTCTCTCTAGGTTCTCCGCATCACTTTTAGGCGTTAATCGGCCTTTTATACTGGCACAATCCGTAGCCGATGAGCTTTTGTGTTCCTTGCTAAATTAGACAGGGGCCCGGGGGCGTAAACCTTGCGGCGCCACCCCCAGAACCCCTGCCAATCAGGTTCCGAAGAAGCCGGTTACTTGTCCAACCACACGTTGATGTAGAGCGGGAAGATCGGCACGTCGAAGCCCTTCACGTACGTCTGGTACGGGTAGATGGCTGACCACCAGCCCAGGAAGATGTGCGGTACATCCTCGTAG
>JAQBWG010000244.1 GCA_027625225.1 Chloroflexota bacterium
CTGCGACGCATCCTCGGTGTGATACGACTGCCCTCCAAGCAGCCCCATCGCCCGCTCAAACGACGTGCGGGTGATGAAACTCGGCTCGTAAAACAAACAGTACAACGAGCGTCCGCTCAATTCCTCTCCCGGGGTCCTGCGAGGCTCCAGTTCGTCGCATAGAGGGAACAAATCCGATTCCATCCACTTTCGCGTGAAGTCTTGAGTATTCGTTACGTGTCGAATGGGCAGCATTCGGAACCTTTCTTGGTTATTTAGAAATTCATCGTTGAGTTTACACTACACTTCAAAGGGCGCGTAGAAACGAATCAGCATGCTATAATCGCATCGTAACGGCATCGCGTGGGGATATAGCTCAATAGGGAGAGCGCGGCGTTCGCAATGCCGAGGTTGGGGGTTCGATTCCCCCTATCTCCACCAATACTTCTCTCCCGACTATATACCTACTCTACCCTGATTTTGAACCACCCCGTTCAGATGAACTTTTCTCACCAAACCGGTTACTTCAGCGATTGATACGTTTTGTCGAATTTGCAACTCCTTATTCGTTGTAGCGATAAAGACCACTTGGGTCACTTACTTAAAAGGAGAACCACATGCAATACTTACTGCTCATCCATGCAAGCGAAGTCGACATGGGCGATTTGGCGGCTCAGGACGTAGGCAAAATCATGGGGGCCATGGATGCGTTCGACAAGGAAATCACCGCAGCCGGCCAGAACATCGGCAGTATCCGGCTTCAGCCCTCGGCAAAAACGAAAACCATCAAGGTTCGCAAAGGCAAGGTGTTAGCCACCGACGGTCCGTTCGCTGAGACCAAGGAACATCTTGGGGGGATCTATATCATTGAGGCGAAAGACCAGCAGGAGGCCGCAGCAATCGCGGCACGCCTCCCGACTGCGCCATTCACTACGATTGAGGTGCGGCCAGTCGAGGGCATCGACCTACGTAAGGCGGTACAAAACTACTAATCTCGGCCAGAGGGAAAGAGGAGTCCATGACGCCCAGTGAAATGCAGCATATCCTTGAACGTGTACATAACGAGGTCATAGACGAGGGCAAGCTGGAGCTTGTCGATGAACTGTATGCCCCGACCGTCGTATGGCACGGCCCGAGCACCGAGTATCGCGGCTGGGAGGGCATGAAGACGCTCTACGGCAGCTTCCGGCCCGCGTTTCCCGAGCGGACGTACGACTACGAGTTCATGCAGTTCACGGAGGACAGCATCGTCGGCCGCTGGGTGCTCAGAGGCGTCCACAAAGGCGAAATCATGGGCATTGCACCCACCGGCAAGCACATCGAAGTCACCGGCATCACCGTCCACCGATTCGAGGACGGACGCATCGCCGAGGAGTGGGAAGAGTTCGACGCGTTGAGTTTGCTACGCCAGCTCGGCGCGCTGCCCGAAACGCTATCTCTTTAACGAATTACTGAGGCTTCCTCAGGAAGCCCTTTTCGGTGAGGTACGCCGCCAGTTTCCTCGCATTGCCGTTGGCCGTGTCTCCCACCGTATCCAGTGTGACCTCAGGAGATTCAGGCGCCTCGTAGGGGTCGTCAATGCCCGTGAAGCCCTTAATCTCGCCCCGGCGTGCCTTCGCATACATTCCCTTGGCATCCCGCTGCTCGCAGACCTCCAGAGGGGTGTCCACGAACACTTCGACGAACTGGCCCGGCCCCATCATGTTGCGAACGTCGTTCCTGGTCGCGCGGTACGGACTCACCGCCGCGCACAATACGAGACCGCCGTGCCGGACAATCTCCGCGGCGACGAAACCGATACGTGTGATGTTGATGTCCCGGTCTTCCTTACTGAAGCCCAATCCCTTGGACAGATGCGTTCGCACCACGTCGCCGTCCAGCACCGTCACCTGCCGTCCGCTTTCCATAATGAGGGTGGTCAGGATATCGGCGGTCGTGGACTTACCCGCACCGCTGAGACCTGTGAACCAGATACACACACCCTGACGATGCATCGGGGGATAGGTGTCCGCGAGGATATCGGCCACTTCAGGCCGCGTGAACCATTCCGGGAGCTGCTTGCCCACCGCAAGGAACTGTTCCCGCACCTGCGTGCCTGATATAGACGCAATCTTCGTGTCGGGAGTAATCTTCGACGACTGCTCGTACCTATTTTCTTCGGGCAGATAGACCAGCTCGTGGAAGGGAACCATCTTTACGCCCAGTTCCTGTTCGTATTGCGATACCAGTTCCTGCGCATCGTAGGGACCGTAGAACGGAGTGCCCTGCGAGTCCTTGCCGGGGCCGGCATGGTCGCGCCCAACGATGAAGTGGTTCGCACCGTAGTTCCGGCGGATGAGGGCATGCCACACAGCCTCGCGCGGACCGCCCATGCGCATCGCCAGCGGCAAGAGTGCCAGCAACACACGGTCTTTGTCGTAGTACTTCTCGGTCAATGCCTTATACGTCCGCACCCTCGTGTAGTGATCAACATCTCCGGGCTTGGTCATGCCTACTACGGGATGAATAAGCAATGCACCATCAATTCCGGAGGCTGCCTGTTTGGTCAGTTCTTCGTGCACCCGATGAAGCGGGTTGCGCGTCTGGAACGCGACGACGTTGTTGTGACCAAAGCTGGCAAGCTTTGCCCGTGTCTGCGCCGGGGTGAGTCGGATTTCCGTGAAGTCGAAATGGGTTGGAAGCTCCAATACGCGAAGTTTGCCGGACAGATTCACTTTCCCCCACCCGTTCATCTCAGCAATGATGGGATGCTTGGAATCGGTAGTCCCGAACACCTTTTTCCCTACT
>JAQBWG010000015.1 GCA_027625225.1 Chloroflexota bacterium
AATACAACATGAACCTTCTCGCCACCGCGCCCAGCGTGGCCTACCAGGTCAAGCTCACCGACGGCTCCCTCGTCGAGGTGGACAACCCCGCCGAGCTTCCCGAAACCCAGAAGATTGACGAAATCATGGAACCCTGGCTCAACCTCACCGTGCTTGCCCCCGACAACTACATCGGGGCCATCATGGATTTGGTCACCACCCGGCGGGGCGAGTTCAAGCGCATGGAATACATCCAGTCGGGCGGCGCTGTCGACTCCAACGGCGGTTCGGGCCTGCAAACGGCACAGGGCAACCGCGTGATGTTGGAATACATCATTCCGCTCTCCGAGGTGCTGGTGGACTTCATAGACCAGCTCAAGTCCAAAACCCAGGGCTACGCCTCGATGGACTACGAACTGACCGGCTATAAGTCCGGCAAGCTGGTGAAAATGGACATTCTGGTAAACAACGAGCCGGTGGACGCCCTCTCCGTCATCGTCCACCGTGAGCGCGCCTTGGACTACGGTCGCCAGTTGACCACCCGCTTGAAAGACCTCATCCCCCGCCAGATGTTCGAAGTGCCCGTACAGGCCGCCATCGGCGGGAGAATCCTCGCCCGCGAGACCATCCGCGCCATCCGTAAAGACGTCCTGGCCAAATGCTACGGCGGCGACATCACCCGCAAGCGCAAACTCTTGGAGAAACAGGCCGAGGGCAAAAAACGTATGCGCCGCGTCGGCCGTGTAGAAATCCCCCAGGAAGCCTTCCTCAGCATCCTCAAAATGAACCGCTAGTTTCAAATCCAGTGGTTCATCGCACCGAAAATTGTCATTCCGAGCGAGTCCCAATGAGATTGGGACGACGAGGAGTCGGCCCCCGTGCTGTCCTAAAACGACAGGCCTGACGGGACTCGGAACACCCATAATGTCATTTTGACCCAGAGCCGAAGCCTGTCCTGAGCGAAGTCGAAGGAAAGGGCGAGAAGTGCGCCGCACTTCAGCAGGGCCGTTCCGGTTAGGCCATCTTCCGCTCCGCGCGGAAGCGCGCCTGGGTGCAGGCTCAGCCTGCACCTCGCCCCTTGGGGGAGAGGCCTGTCCCGAACATCGCGAGGGACAAGGGTGAGGGCTAGCCGTTCCCGTCGGTATCCCAAAGAGCCCAGCATCCCGCAAAACCCGTTCGTCCTGAGCTTGTCGTAAGGATGAGCAAGCACCACTCTTTGCGGTTATGGTCACGTGTGCTACTCGCCCATCTCGATATGTCGCCACCCCGAGCGAAGTCGAGGGGTCTGTCGGTCGGGTAGAGCCCGTCCTCCACCACGATTTAAGAAATCCAGCACGCCCCCGGCTGCTCCGTAATCGCCCACTCGCCGTCCACCTGCTCGAACCGCAGAAAGCACCCGCCGCCCACCAGATACCCAATCTCCGAGTCCTCAGCTGCCGCCATCTGCGTCTCGATGGAAATTTCCACCACCGTACCGTTCTGCCTCACCTCGCTCACCCGCACATAGGGAAAGTCGCCGCTCTCGTTCGCCCGCGCCTGCACTTCCTCAGCGCTGAGTATGACGAAGTTCAAGCCTTCCAGTTCCGGAATCTCGATGACCCCGATACCCTCCAGCGACAGCACGATGCTGTCAGGGTTCAGCAGGCCGTAGTCCGGCACGTTCTGGTCAACGATGGCCCACTCCAGCGCCGCCCGTACGATAGCCGCCTTGTCCTCATCGGTCAGCGCCACCGCCGGGCCGCCGTTCTTGCTCACGAAATCCACCCTGTCCATGCTTGTGTGGTACACGTACGTGTCGTCGCCTACTTCCAGCACCAGCTTGTACCCCGGCGTGATGACCTGTGCGTACGACTGCCCCAGCTTGGGATTGCCCAGCGAAGCGTCCGGCCACTCCATGTCAATCGCAGAATCGAGCTGTACCGACTCCGGCTCCACGTCGAACCGGGTCATTATGTCTAGCTTTGCCATCTCAAGAAGGGCGTCAAGATTCGACACCTCCTGCGGCTCCTCCGTCGGAGTCGGTGTATTGACGATGGGCGTTCGGGTCACCACCGGCGTCTGCGACCCCGGCTCGCTCGCCGCAGGTGCGCACGCGATACCGGCCAGCAACGCGCCGCCCAGCGCAAGCCCTAGTACTGCAGTCGGATTCCATTTACTCATGAGAAAAACCTTCTCCTCGTTGAGACATTCCTGCCGTTTCATATATAAACGACACATACCCCCCCGATTGTTCCATTCATGGTCTCCAAACAATGTCATTCTGAGCGCAGCGAAGAATCTGGGGCGGGTGGTGAACCTCTTCCCCCTTTGAGGGGGGAAGACTGAGATGGGGGTGAAACCCTACAAACTCAACGACAGAGGAGCGGCTTCTAAAGCCGCCCCTCTGTCCAAACCGTACGTTCTACAGCGGACACTAGCTGATCCAGCTCGCACCCTGCCCCGTGATCTGCCACTCGCCGTCCACCTGCTCGAACTGCAGCACGGCACCGCCGCCGATGAGGTACAGGATGTCCGAATCCTGCGCCACCGCCATCCGCGTCTCGACCGCCACCTCGACCATTCCCCCGTTCGTCCGCAGGTCTCGGATGTTGAGGTACCCGAAGTTGCCGTTCTTGTCAGCCAGATCCTGTACTTCCTTGGGATTCAGTGCGATGAAATTCACCCCCGGAAGTTTCGGTGCCAGAATGTTGTCGATGCCGTCCAGGGACACCACGAAGTTCTTGTCGTCGAGTATCACGTAGTCCGGCACGTTCTTGTCTACTAATGCCCATCCCAGCGCCAGCCGTATAATGGTCGCCTCGTCAGCATCGCTAAGCGGCGCAAACTGCACGACAGGCGTCGGATTCTGCGTCTCCGGCTCCTGTGCCGCCACCGGCGCGCAGGCGATGCCTGCGAGTAACGCACCCCCAAGTACCAGTACCCCGATAGAAGTTTTCACACTCCCTATATTCATCTGTTCGTTGTTTCTCCCCATCCGCCCCTAATGTTTCTTAGGTATTTGTACAGGCCGTATGCATAAATAGACCCCCACAACCCCCGTTTTGTTCCACCCTCGATTCCATCCCCTCGCTCCTGTTGATATCCCATAGGCGACGCCTGAACGGTATCAACCACGTAGAAAGCAATCGTACGACTCGCTATGGCTAAAACGGATAGAAGGAACGCTTTCGGCACCACCACCAAATGATAGATGCCTGGGCAGAGAACTGAAGGTGACTAGCTTGCTACACGCCTCGGCCACCAATGGCGCAAAACGCAACCACGCTCAAGTTCATGCGATGCTCTCTATCGGAGAGACTTTCGACGAGAGTTCGGCTTCTTCAGCAACTTTTTTCTAAGATGATAGGTGAGGGCCAGTTCGATGCAGTGGGAGAGTTCCCTTGTTGGAATGTTCGCACCCAGGTTAAACATAATCGCCCGATTCCCTTGATATTCAAACTCGTTTGGATATCGTTGCTTGAAATCGTTCACCAGGGTGCTCGTGCATTTGAAATATATCGCGTATTGGTCTCCCAGCGATTCCTTCCAATTGATTCGTACCGTGCTTCCACTTTTCGATTCAGGCGTCAGGTAACTTGGCTCTCCCCATTTGAGGGTTTCCTGTAGTTGTCCGACGCCCTCAGTTTTAGCCGCGGTGTCAAAGATCAACTGCCGCAGAGCCAATAATTTATCTCTGACGTCTTCGGGATAAGCGTCAAAGACTGCGGCTACTTCCGGATTGTCGAATCGCTCTAGTTCCATACCCTCGTGCGCATCAAAATCTGTAGTGTCACTCGTATTATAAGAAAAAGGCAGCGACAAACCTAACACCATCACCACGTCTACAAGCTCAGCCTGCGCCGCTCGTTGACACTCGGTAAAGCCTCGCCTACCATGACTATGGTCGTGCTAGGCGGGGAGATAGCGGTGCCCTGTACTCGCAATCCGCTTTAGCGGGGCTGAACTCCCTCTGGAGAGCCGACCTCCAAAAACCTCTATCTCCGTAAGTGGTGTTGAGAGCTGGGTCCCACGCGGCGGAACCTTGTGAACCCCGTCAGGTCCGGAAGGAAGCAGCGGTAAGCGATGTGTTCCGGGTGCCGTGGGTTCGCCTGGCTTGAGCCTCTTGCGTCGGTATGTTTGTGGAGAGGAACGAAATGAGGGTGCACGGCCAAACACCCACCCCTGAACGGGCGGTGAATCACATAACATCATCCAGGACATCCTCCGGGCATAGATTCGGCAGGGCAAAAAAGTCCCTGGGACAGCATTTCCTCACCGACAGGGGCATCCTCAAACGCATCATTGAGGCATCCGACCTGTCCCAATCCGACACAGTACTGGAAATCGGCCCCGGCCGCGGCCTCCTCACCCATGAGCTCGCCGCCCACGCAGGCCGTGTCATCGCCCTCGAACTCGATGAACCCCTCATCGCCACCCTTAAAGAAGACTTCAAAGATGCCCCCCACGTAGACATCATCCACGCCGACGCCCGCACCGTGGACACCACAAAACTGCTGTGTGCCGGGACATCATTCAAAATCGTCGCCAACCTTCCCTACTACGCCGCCTCGCCCATCATCCGCCGCTTCCTCAACCTGCCCCACAAGCCCTCCCTCATGGTCGTCATGGTGCAGCACGAAGTCGCCCGCGAGATGGCCGCGCAGCCCGGTGACATGGGATTTCTTTCCGTCCTCGTCCAGCTCCACGCCAGCGTGAAAATCGTCTGCAAGGTCCCGCCGCGCGCCTTCAAACCCAAACCGAAAGTGGACTCCGCCGTCCTTCGCCTCGACGTGCTGCCCAAGCCATCAATCGACCTCGACTCGGAAGAAAACTTCATCGAACTCGTCCGCGCCGGCTTCAGCGCGCCGCGCAAGCAAGTCCACAACTGCCTGCAACGCGGCCTCGACCTCTCATCCGAAGTTGTCGGAGACATACTGACTGAAGCGAACGTGGAACCCAAGCGGCGCGCCGAGACGCTGAGCATGGACGAATGGGGCGCGGTGTACACGGCGTTCCGGGCCATCGGGAGCGGGGCCTAATGCTGGAGCTGAAGGCCTACGCCAAGGTCAATCTCACACTGGAAGTGCTGGGCAAGCGCGACGACGGCTACCACGATATCGTGTCCATCATGCAGACCGTCGGCCTCTCGGACACAGTTACGCTGGAAGAGGCGGACGGCACCACACTCGACTGCGACGTTCCTGAACTGTCCGGCCCGGATAACCTCGCACTGAAGGCTGCGCAACTGATTGCACATGAAACGGGTGGTGGGAAGGGTGTGGCTATCGGTTTGCAGAAGGGGATTCCGGTGACTGCCGGCCTGGGCGGCGGGAGTAGCGACGCGGCGGCGGTGCTGCGCGGGCTGAACAGGCTGTGGAAACTGGGTTTGAGCGTTCACGAATTGCAGGCGTTGGGAGCGAAACTTGGTTCTGATGTGCCGTTCTTCATACAGGGCGGAACGGCGATGGCGCAGGGTCGCGGCGAGGCCATACGTCCCATGCCGAAGGCCGACGTGAACTGGATGGTGGTGCTTACGCCAAACATAGATGTGTCTGCCAAGACGGCGTCGCTGTACGGAAAACTGGGCAGGAACGATTTCACCAAGGGGATGCTCACCCGCAAGCTGGAGGCGCGCATCCGCGGCGGTGGCGACGTTCCGGCGCAGTTCCTGTTTAACACCTTCGATGCCATTGCCTTCGGTGCGTTTCCCGGACTGGAAAAGTGCTGGAAGACGTTCGAGTCGGTGGGTGCGCGCGAGGTGCACCTGGCGGGCAGCGGGCCGTCCATGTTCGCGCTGGTGTCTCAACGCGAGGTCGGCAGCGCGATGGCCCTGTTGCTCACTCACTCGTATGGTTGGAAAGCCAGTCTGGTCGAAGCCGTGTGGCCGTCGGAGGATGTGTAGGCTATGAATGGCGTGTTCGCCGGACTGTATCTGGGATTGTTGATGGCGTCCATCTTCATCAGCGCGGGCGCGATGATGCTGTTCGTATACGTGAAGAATCCTTCTCCCGCATTTGCGAACGTGTCCGCCAAATTCACACCGCAGAAGATGGTTATGGCTGGCGTTCTTCTGGCCTATCCCTTCTGGTCTATCGCCGGAGTCATCGCCGGACTGGCCTACTGGGGCATCTCGGAGTCGTCTCCCGGCTACTGGCTGGCGAGTCCCAACGGTGCGTATACCGCCGTCATCCTCATTCTGGGTGTCATGCTCACGCTGCCACTGGCGTTGTTGCTCCGCCGTGTGCTCCCCGGGGTTATCGTACTGTCGCTGGCGTTTATCGGATTGTACGGTTGGGCGCTGCCATATTTCGCCGAATAAGACCTACGAAAAGATGCAAACTAGTGTTCTAGTCTGCTAGAATCCTCGTACTCTTTCCCTAAGTTGTTGCCGTTGTGACTTTATTGAACTCAATCAGCACGTCGCCTCTGGAAGAGGTGTGGGTCGCACTCGACCTGGAGACCACCGGACTGTCCGCCGAGTCGGAGGAGATTATCGAGGTCGGTGCGGTCAAGTTTCAGGGTCATAAAGAGCTTGAGACGTTCCAGACGTTCGTCAACCCCAACCGGCGGTTGAGCACGTTCATCCAGAATTACACCGGCATCAAACAGGCCGACGTGAACTCCGCGCCGCCGTTTTCCCAGGTATCGGCGAGGCTGGCTCAGTTCGTGGGCCGTGCGCCCGTCGTCGGGCACAACATCGCCTTCGACCTCGGCTTTCTCGAAGCCAAGGGACTGCGTCTACCCAACCCCCGTTCCGACACCTGGGATCTGGCCTACGTGCTGTTTCCCCAGGCGCCGGAGTATGCGCTGTCGAAGATTACCGCGCATCTGGGCATCGGTCATCCCCGACCGCACCGTGCGCTGGACGACGCGCAGGTGACGCGCGACCTGTTCGTGCGGTTGCTGGAAGAGGCGGAAAAGCTGGACGTATTCACCCTCTCTGAGATGGAGCAACTGGCCGGACGCTCCTCGTGGGTGCTGGACTACGTGCTGCGCGGCCTGGCGGCCAGCAAACTGCGCTCCGGGACGTCGAACGACGGCGCGCCGGGCGGCGTTGATGTGCGGGCACTCAAGACCCGCGCCCCGTATGTGCGTCCGTTGAAAGAAAGCCAGAAGACATCACGGCTCGATGCCGACCTGGTAGCCTCGCTTTTCAGTGAGGACGGGCCGCTGTCGAAGACGTTGCCAGCGTTTGAACACCGCCCGGAACAGGTGGAGATGGCCCGCTCGGTGGCCGGAATCATCGAGTCGGGCGGACGGCTTATCGTGGGGGCGGGGACTGGCGTGGGCAAGTCCATGTCCTACATGCTTCCCGCCGCTATTTACGCGCTGCAAAACAACAAGCGGGTAGTCATTTCCACCAATACCATCAACCTCCAGGAACAGCTGCTGAAGAAGGATATTCCGTTGTTGGTGCAGGCCCTGGAGGGCGTGGATGAGGTGGATGCGTCGGAGTTGAAGTTCGCCCAGCTCAAAGGGCGGGCGAACTATCTTTGCCTGAAGCGGTTCATGCACCTGCGGGGCACCGAGACGGTCGTTGATTCCGAGGCGCGGATGTTAGCCAAGCTCATGGTGTGGTTGAAGGAGACGAGTACGGGCGACCGGCACGAGGTGAACCTGTCCGACCGCAGCGCGGCACCGGTGTGGACACGACTCTCGGCGCAAGGCGCGCGTGACTGCGACGGCGTGGGAGGGTTCTGCTTCCTACGCTCATCGCGCGACCGCGCGGGCGGCGCTCACCTGCTGGTGGTGAACCACGCACTGCTCATGGCCGACCTGGCCACCGAGGGGGCTCTCATCCCCGAGTACGACGTGCTCATCGTGGACGAGGCGCACAACCTGGAAGAGGAAGCGACGCAGCATCTGGGGTTCGAGGTGTCGCAGGCCAGCATCGCCGAGCACTTGCAGTCCATCAGCGGCGAAGGGGGACTCATGCGGTCGGCGGTGAACGCGTTCCGTGGGGCCACCGCCGCCGAGACGCGCCGCCAGACCGTCCAGGAGATCGAGTCGCTGGTTGCGAATGCGCTGCCCAAGCTGCGGGAGGCGGCTGCGGCGATGTTTTCCTCAATCACCCGCGCGGCAGCCGAGGATGCGTCAGGCAACGGGCAGGATACCCGCGTGACCGCGTCCACCCGCGCACGGCCCTCCTGGGACGAGGTGGAGGCCTTGTGGCAGAACGTTGACGCATTGTTGGGCGAACTGTCGAAAAGGACCACCGACCTGGACATTGCCCTCAAAGATTTGGAACACGCGAACCTGGTGGACTACGAAGGGCTGTTGCTGGAGGTGAGTGCCTCCGCCCAGACGACGCGTGAGTTGAAGGAACGGCTGGAACGGTTCATCGTGCATCCCAGCGACGAGGACGTGTACTGGGTGAAGATGCACGCACGCACCGGCGACATGATGCTGAACTCGGCCCCGCTGCACGTGGGCAAGTACCTGGAAGAACGGTTGTATTCCGAGAAGCGTGCGGTGGTGCTAACCAGCGCCACGCTGAGCGCTGCGGGAACGTTCAATCACATCAAGGAGCGCACAGGCTTTGCCAACGCCGACGAACTGCTGCTCGGCTCGCCCTTCGACTATCCCAACGCCGCGCTGTTGTGCGTGCCCAAGGACATGCCGGAGCCGACCTCGTGGGCGTACCAGGCGGCGCTGGAGCAGACGGTCACGGACGCCACCATCGCCGCGGGCGGACGCACCATGGCCCTGTTCACCTCGTACAACTCACTGCAGTCAACCGCCAGCGCCATCCGCTCGAACGTCGAGTCGCACGGCATCACCGTGCTGGCGCAGGGGATAGACGGCACGCCTCACCAGATCGTGCGGAGCTACCTTGAGAATCCGAAGGCCGTCATTTTGGGCACATCCAGCTTCTGGGAGGGCGTAGACCTCGCCGCCGAATCGTTGCGTGTGCTTTTAGTTGCACGTCTGCCGTTCAACGTGCCGTCCGACCCCGTGTTCGCGGCGCGCTCCGAGCTGTTCGAGAACGCGTTCAACGAATACGCGGTTCCCCAGGCAATCCTGCGATTGCGACAGGGGTTTGGAAGGCTCATACGGAGCAAGTCGGACAGGGGCGTGGCCATCATCATGGACAGCCGGGTGCTTTCGAAGCGGTATGGCAAACTGTTTTTGAGGTCGCTGCCGCCGAGCACGGGAAAGACGTGCGAATTGGCCGACCTGCCGAAGTTCATCAAAAGCTGGGTGGGGTAGTGTCGGACGCCATCCGCGTTGACGGCCTGCTAGACCTGAAGGCCACCCTACAAAGCGGACAGGCGTTCAGATGGAGCAGGGACGGTGAGTGGTACGAGGGCGTCATCTTCGGCAACCTGGTGCGGCTCAGACGCACGCCCGAAGGCGTGGAGTTTACCTCGTTCCCAGAACCGGAAGATGCGTTCAAAGACCGACTGGCAGACTACCTCGGTCTTTCAGACGACCTCGACGCTATCTACCGTTCGATAGGTGTGGACGAACACGTCAAGGCGGCTATCGAGCGGTATCCGGGCATGCGCATCCTCAGACAAGAGCCGTGGGAGTGTGTGGTGTCGTTCATCTGCTCGGCGTGGTCGAACGTCCGGCGGGTCAGCACGACCGTGGAGAGCCTGTCGGCGAAGTTCGGCGAGCCCATCGCCACGAACGGGACGATGCGAAGTGCGTTCCCCACGCCGGAGCAGCTTGCCGCCACCGACGAGCAGGCGATGCGTTTGCTGGGGCTGGGGTTCCGAGCGAAATATATTCCGGCGTCGGCAAAACTGGTCGCCGAGGGCCGGGTGAACCTGCTCGCGCTGCGGGAGGCGCCGTTCGAAGAGGCGCTGGACGCGGTGATGTCGCTGCCCGGCATCGGAGACAAGGTAGCGAACTGCATCATGCTGTTCTCGCTGGTCCAGCGGTCTGCGTTTCCGGTCGACCTGTGGATACGGCGAGTGCTGTCCGATATGTATCTGGGCGAGGCCGGGCAGAAGATGTCCGTGCCCAAGGTTCGAGTGTGGGCGCAGGAGTACTTCGGGCCGTACGCAGGGTATGCGAATCATTATCTGTTCCACGATTGGCGGAACGCTGGCAAGCGAAGCTAGATACGGTATAATCCCGGCAGATTAGATTGGGGAACGGAAATGGCGACGGAAACAGGTCAACGGTTCGTGTGCGGTACATGCGAGTCCGAGTTCGTGGTAACCAGGGGCGGCGAGGGTGAGATCACCTGCTGCGATGCGCCCATGACTCCGAAAGCGAAATAACGGTGGCCAATCAACTGGGGCGGCGCTATCGTTGCGAGACGTGCGATGCGACGGTGCTGTGCACCAAGGCGGGTACGGGCACGGCGATGTGCCACGGCAAAGAGATGGTGGTGCAGCAGCCGCGACGGTTGCCGTCCTCCGACTAACCCTTCTTTTTCAGAACCTCGCGCAGCCGCTGGGTGAGAGCCTCCGTTCGTTCCTGATTCAGGTTCAACGACAGAATGATGAGTTTGTCGTCCGGTAGTCCTTCTTCCTGTACAAAAACAGCGGGGTTGCCGCGCTTCAGTTCCAGAGATACGTCGAAGGCCGACTTGCCGATTGCGGCGGTATCCAGCTTCAGGTGTAGTGAAGGAGCGCCTTCCTTGGGTGCGATGACAGTGGGCTCGACAGGCAGGCCGCTGACGCCGTCCACGATGTACTCGATGTGCTTGCGCCGCTCGGCGTAGTCGGGCTCGTAGCTGCCGTCCACGAACATGCGCAGGCCCATGAGCAGGCCGATGACCTCCTCTTTGGCGACCTTGAATCCGCGGCCGATGCCGTGGCGGGGGATGCCGACGATGCGGTCTTTGTCGATGAAGTCTTCGGGCGGCTCCCAGATGTGGAAGAACTCGTCCATGTCCAGATGCTGCAGCGCGACGGACATGATGAGGTCGCGCTTGCCGCACAGGATACCGGACGATTGCGGCCCGCGTATGGCCTTGCCACCGGAGAAGGCGACGAGGTCGGCGCCCATTTCGATGAACCGTTTGAGGTTTGCGGTCGGCGGCACCTGACCCGCGCCGTCCACCAGCACGGGCAGGTTGTGCTTCTTGGCGATGGCGATGACCTGTTCCAGCGGCGGCTGGCTGTCCGCAGTGGCGGTGTAGGTGATGCCGGCGGTGTTTTCGGTGATGGCCGCCTCGAACTCCCAGGCCTCCGTTCGCCGGACGCCCGCGCCTGCAACCATTTCGTTCATGCCCACCTCAATCAGCTTTGCACCAGCCAGCCGGACAGCGTGGTCGTAGCCGTTGCGGTGTTCTCTGGCGATGATGAACTCGTTCTTCATGCCCGTAGTGTCGGGGAGGCGTTCCATTTTGCCGGGGTCGAGGCCCGCCAGGATGGCTGCCGTGCCCTGTGTGAGGCCCGCAGAGGCCCCTGCGGTTACATATCCGGCCTCAGCGCCGGTGACCTTCACGATTGCTCGTGAAGCGGCCGCCTGAAGCTCGGTCATGGAAACGGACTCTTTCGACGCTCGCACCATCGCGTCCATTACTGCGTCGGGCATGATTGCGCCCCCTACGCGGGTAGACGTGCCGGACACGTTGATGATGCTCCTGACGCCGAACTCTTCGTAGATGCTCATGGGGCCTCCTCAGAACTGGTCAATATGGGCAGCACCAATGTAGCGCAGACCCCGTTGGAGGACAACCCGGCTAGCGTCCGAAGGCGGCGAGCACCTCACGGGCGGCGTCGTAGTCGCGTACGCCCCCTTTGAGAATGGGCGGGATGAGGTAGATGTTGGTGAACCCTTCCACCGCGAATTGTCGTATCAGGTCTACGGCCATCTCCGAGCCAGCACGCCGCGCGGCCAGGCCGTCGGTTATCCAGCCTGGGGTGTCGCCGAACACAATGCCGTCCGGCACCATGACCTGGACGCCGCAGAACAGTGGCTGCGAGAGCGGCGTGCCGTACTTCTTGGCATAGGCGTCTTGGAAACGGAGAACGACTTGCGGGTCGAATATGGCCTGGAGTAGAAAGAACGCTGCGCCTGCTTCGGATTTCCGATGTGCCAACTCTGCCTCACGCTCCACATCACGGTGAAGGTCAATAGTCGCGCCTACGGCGAACCGTGTGGGCGAGCGGAGGTTGGTGCCGCGAAAGTCGGTGCCGTTGTTCATGTCGTTGATGGCCGCGATGAGTTCGGTGGGAGAGAAATCGTCCACCGCTTTCGTCCGCGTCCGGTCTTTTTCGCCGAATGGGTCGCCTTGGACCACCACCACGTTCTCCAGCCCCACAAGTTGTGCGCCAAGAAGCAGGCTCTGAATCGCCACCTTGTTCATGTCCCGTGTGGCTATAGTGAAGACGGCTTCGCGTTTGGCGTTTGCCTGCACCCATTGGGCGCCGAGCGCCGAATTCACCCGCACCGAGCGGCCGGGGTTGTAGGCAACGGAGATGAAGTCGGCGTTCAGCGTGCGTGCGTCGTCCATGAGGGCAGGGTCGCCCGCGCGTGGAGGTGAAAAGTCGCAGATGAAAACGTGGTCGCCGGAGGCTTCGTCACACCGTTCGGGTATCGTGCTCATGCCTGTAGCTTACCGCACGTCCCGCGAGATGACGACGACGAGTTCTAGGAGAAGTCTACTTCCAGCCCCAGGTGCCGGAGCGTGCCGGAAGCAGCGAAACGCGATGGCCGTCGGTGCACCGGTAGCGTTCCTCTCGGGCCTCGCGACGCTTGCCGGACAGCGAAGCCTGCTCCATGATGCGTTTCTCGGTGCAGAACGGGCACTTCACCAGGAAGCCCACCCGGTTGCGAATCTTGATGGCTTTGATTTTGAGTAACGTGTTCTTCAGCGTTGAGGCGTCTCCGCAGTACCTGATGACATAGAGCGTGCCTGCGCTGACGAGGTTATGTCCGTTCTTACGGTCGCCCGGCTTAATCGTGAAGTAATCTCTGAATCCACAGTGGACGCAGACCATCTCGTCATACTGCGAATATAGCTTTCCGTGTCCTCGTGGGCAGTTTGTTTGCCTGACCTCCGGTTCGGGGTCCGGCACAATCCGTGGCGCGGGAAGAACCTGCGGCTGGGACTGCTGCACCATGTCCTGTCTGATTATCGTAACCATCTAACCCTCCTCCGGCCTTGAACTCAGCGGCAATCCATAGTGCCGACGGTCCATCAGGCGTAGGGATACTGGCTGCATCGGGAGCACAACTACTTTGCGTGTCCCCGAGGGCCTTGTCCGCTGAACCTCTGAGGCCGGGACGGTGATGAGGGAGTCGGGTACGACCAAATACCCCTTTTGTACCCTCTCGCGACGCCCGACCTACATATGTGAGGTCAACTAGCACCCGGAATTTGTTCAGAATAATTCCATACTTTATTTAGTTATGTCAATAGGCTATTTCTAAGATTTGTTTAAAAACAGTGTGTGTTTAACATCGACTACATAGGCACACCAGGAAACTAGAACGTATGAACGATAAGAATTGCATTCGTTTGCTCGGAATTGTCAACAGGAATACGAATTAAAATTACAGGTCTTTGTAACCGGTCGAGGCAACAATTCACGAGGGGGTTTGTTGACACTCCATAAACGACGGTGCTACATTCCGGATAGGCTGTTTCGTATCGCTATATATAACTCCAACGGCTATCTGAATCCCTTCTGATTTATGACATCATCCGGTGCCCAATTGAAGATTCTTGTGTGCGTCAAACAGGTCATTGACCCTGAGACGCCTCTTTCCGCATTCAAAATCGACCCTGGCACGAAGCGCGTCGCGCCTGCCGCGGGTGTTCCACCGGTCGTCAACGGTTTCGACGAAAACGCGGTCGAGGCTGCGCTGCGATTGAAAGACTCGGTTGGAGCCGAAGTGACCGTCCTGTCCATGAGCGATAGCTTTGCTATGGACGTGATGAAGAAGCCGCTTTCGATGGGCGCCGATGCTCTCGTGCTGGCACAGGACTCACAATTTCGTGACCTCGACCCCTTCGCCAGTGCTTACGTGTTGGCTGCTGCCATCCGGAAACTCGATGGGTTCGACCTGATTCTTTGCGGACGGCAGGCATCCGACTGGGACAATGCCCAGGTGCCAACTGGCATCGCCGAAATGCTTGGACTGCCGCTGGTCACTGTCGCCCAGAAGCTCGACCTCGCCAGCGGTGGCATCGTCGTCGAGCGCGCGTTGCCCGACGGCTACGAGGTCGTCGAGGCGCCGCTGCCCGCACTGGTCACCGTCAGCAACGAACTAGGCGAGCCGCGCTACCCCACCTTGCGCGGCATCATGGCTGCCGGCAAAAAGACCCCGACGACTTTTTCAGCCTCCGATCTTGAGGTTGACCCCGCTAGGCTCGCTCCCAGGATGCATCTGCTCGATCTCGCCGTTCCGCCCAGGGATAGCAAGTGCGAGTTCATCTCCGGCGAAAACGAGGCCGACACCGGCCGCCAGCTCGCACTCCGTCTGCGGGAGGCCAAGCTCATATGAGCGGAGTACTGGTTTTCGGCGAACTGACCGACGGACACCTGAGCGGCACAACCGCCGAGCTTATCGCTCTTGGCAAGCAGCTTGGCGAAAGCGTCGCCGTTGCCCTGTTTGGCGGCAACATGGCGGGTGCGGCCGACGAAGCCGCTGCGTACGGTGCCGACCGAGTACATCTCGTGGAAGACCCGCTGCTCGTAGACGGCCAGAAGGACGCGATCATCGCAGCCTTTGACAGCCTGTGCCGCGAAGTTAGCCCGGATATTGTATTGATAGGCAAAACACCACTCGGTCTCGACGTCGGCCCTCGCCTTGCGTTCCGACTACATGCCGGACTTGCCCAGGACTGCGTTTCGCTGGAGATGCGCGACGGTAAGCTCGTTGCCACCCGTTCTGTGTACGGTGGCAACGCCCTGGCAACGGTTGGCTTTCCCGAACAAGGACCACGCATCGCAATCGTACGCGGTAAGGTGTACGAGCCGCTGGCACCCGACGCGTCCCAAACAGCCGAGATTGTGAAGTTCGAACCGAAACTCGATTCGTCGGTCATCAAAGCCAAGACTGTCCAGGTTGTCAAGCGCGAGTCGCAGGGCGTCCGCCTTGATGATGCAGACGTCGTGGTGAGTGGCGGACGGGGACTCGGCGGGCCTGACCCTTTCGCTCAGCTCCAGGAACTGGCATCATTACTGAAGGGGGCTGTGGGAGCATCCCGCGCCGCGTGCGATGCAGGCTGGCTTGACCACAGCTACCAGGTTGGACTCACCGGGAAGACCGTCACCCCGAACCTGTATATCGCGGTGGGAATTTCCGGCGCCAGCCAGCACATGGCCGGATGTTCGGGGGCCAAGAACATTGTGGCCATTAACAAAGACGAGAATGCGAACATATTCAAAGAAGCCCGGTACGGCGTGGTGGGAGACTGGAAGGGCGTGCTTTCCAGCTTCATCGAAACCGTGCGCGAACTGACCAAGTCATAACAGCGAGGCGATGAGACATTGATGGACGAAGACTACGGACTCGACATGCAAGACGTCCTTACCAGCGTGGATAAGGCGGAAGTGCTGTCCATTTTCTTCCCCACCTTCAGGAAGTCGCTAATCGTAGACACCCGAACCAACGAATCGCAGGGCCCCATGATTCGCATCATGCCCATGGTCGCCTCACCGCAGGAGCGCATGCGTGCAATCCGGCGAATGCGACCGGGCTTCCCCCGCCTGCGCAATCTCACCGTCGTCCCCTGGCCCCGCTACGTGGATAGCCTGGTCAACCTCGGCATCTGGCAGCGGATCGTTGACCGCATGGAGTCCGGCGGTGATACCAAAGCCCTTGCCAACATCCGCGAGGCCATGACGGACCTCAAGCGTATGGAACGCGAGGAACTTGCCAGCGTCGTCAGCGGCGAGAACTACCACACCATCTGGTCGGCGTCCCGCTAGTTCGCGCCTAACTCCTACTCCCTCATAAGGTCACCTTTCGAAGCGTTCGGTCTGCGTATTCCCAACTGATGCGACAATAGATGCGTTGTTATCTGTGAGTAGGGAGTATATCCATGATCGAAACCATAGGGATTTTGGGAGGAACCGGCCCCGAGGGTAGAGGCCTCGCCGTGCGATTCGCGCTCGCGGGCATCAAGGTCGTCATCGGCTCGCGGGACGCCTCCCGCGCTGATGAGGCCGTCGCCAAGATTGCCGATAAAGTCCCCGCCGGAATGGTGTTCGGGGCAGTCAATGCCGACGCTGCCCGGGCCGAGGTCGTTATCATCGCCGTCCCCTACGCCGCTCAGGCCGATACTCTCAAAGCGCTGAAGCCGTCCCTGGACGGCAAGGTCATCATCAACGTCGTCGCCCCCATGGACTTTGCCGACGGCAAGGCCACCGCTGTCTCCGTCCCGGAAGGGTCGGCAGCCCGTCAGGCGCAGCAACTCTTGCCTGACTCCCGCATGGTCGGCGCCTTCCACAACCTTAGCGCGCGCGACCTGCTCGACCCCCAGAGAACCGTCGAGTCGGACGTGGTCGTATGTAGTGATGATGAAGTGGCGCAAAAACAGGTGATGAACCTTGCCGAACTCATCCCCGGCGTCCGCGCCGTGAACGGCGGCGGACTCGACAACTCACGCTACGTCGAGGAGTTGACAACCCTGTTGCTGAACATCAACCGCATCTATAAGGCCCACGCCACCATCAAGCTCGTTGGCATATAAGTGAAACGACTGTTGTACATACCGCTGCTGCTAATGCTTCTCGTGGCCCTCGCCGCGTTCGGCCCCGAGCCGGACCCCGAAGCCACGGCGTCGCCGGACGGTGCAAGCGTCACAGAGAACGGTATTCGCGTGCTCGACAACTCCTATGCCGTCAATTTTCCCTACAACATCGTCTTCTCGCTGGAGGCCGAGGTGGATGCAAATATCACCAACGTCACCTTCTTCTACCGGCTGGGAGACCGGCGCGTAACGGTGTATGGCTATCCCAGTTTCGGCCCCGGCAATCACATCACAGCCACTTTCCACCTTGAGACCGGGAGTCGTGGTTCCTTCCCTGTAGGGACGGACATTGAATACACATTTCTTTTGGAGGACGGTTCAGGTCGTCAGTACGAAACTGAACCCCGCACAGCGGAATACCTCGACCCCAGCTTCGACTGGCAGCGCGTCGAACTGGACAACCTGATGGTCGTCTACCATGACCGCTCCGATGAGCAGGTCGCCCGCGTCGCCGAGAACGTCAACGCTCGCCTCGACGCCGTGCACGACATGTTTGGCTTACAAGACACCAAGCCCATGAAGGCCGTGCTGGTTAACACTTCGGACGAAGCCTCGCGCTCCTTCCCCACCGTCAGTCAGACTGCCGACAACGTGAATCTCTATGCCGGCTTCGCGTTCGGCGAATACGACGTTTTCGTCATGATCGGCATCAACGAAGACACCATGGTGCACGAAATGGCCCACCTCATCCTCGACGAGGCCATGACCTCGCCCATCGCTCGCGTCCCGTCCTGGCTCAACGAAGGCCTTGCCATGTATTTTGAAGACCACAGCTCCGGCTACAATCGCGACCTCGCCAACGCCATCCGCGACGACCGCCTCATCCCCATCCGCCACATGGCTGTGCAACCTGGCCAGCCCGACGCCGTCATCCTGTTTTACGCCCAGGCCAACAGCTTCGTCCGCTATCTCATAGACTCGCACGGCATCGAGCGCATGCAGGCGCTTCTCGGCGAGATAGCCTTCGGCCGCCGCATGGACGACGCCCTCGACCGTGCCTACGGCACCACCCTCGAAGACCTTGAACGCGGATGGCGCACCTCCATCGGCGCGCCTTTGCCCGAACCCACACCAGCGTCCGTCGACGAAGCCCCGTCCGTTGGCGGCACATCGC
>JAQBWG010000245.1 GCA_027625225.1 Chloroflexota bacterium
TACGCCCTTAGCTTTCTCCAATTCGTCGGCCTGAACGGCGCAGCGGCCCTCCCGGCAGGAAAGCTGGTCGGATCGTGGTTTCGCACCAGGGCGGGCCGCGTTATGGGGTTGACCATGATGGGAGTCAACTTCGGGGGAATAACGCTGCCCCTCATCGTTGGCCCTATCCTCGCCTCCGGCAACTGGCAACTGGCGTACCAGCTATACGCGATCATGGCATTCGTGTTCGCCGGTGCGGTGCTGGCATTCGTCAACGATCCGCCTGCAACAGCGCTGGCGGAGAGCGCCGTTCACCACTCGAAGGTGGCAGCGATCGGCCGGCGAAGGCGCCCGCCCGCCCCTCTATCGTTCACGGTACGGCAGGCGCTTCGCACCAGGACGTTTTACGCTCTCACACTCGCGATCATGCTCAGCTCGTTCACCCATACGGCCGTGCTGCCGCAAGTGGCGGCCCACTTCTCCAGCCAGGGAGTGTCCCGGGCAACGGTCCCGCTCGTCATCAGCTTGCTTTCCGCGTGTGGAATGGCCGCCAAGCCAATCTTCGGCTTCCTTTCCGAGCGGCTGGGCGCGAAGATGGCTATGATGATCAGCCTGACGGGTCAGAGCGTCGGCCTTGCCTACATAGCCCTGGCAAGCACCACCGCCGCAGTGTGGACCTCAGTCGCCCTATTCGGCCTGTTCATGGGGGCGCACAGCGTCATGATCCCATTGCTAACGCGCGACAGCTTCGGACTGCGCAATATCGGCAGCATCATGGGCCTCATCACCATGTCTGCCGTGCTGCCCTGGGCCATAGGACCGGTCCTCGCCGGCCTCTCGTACGACATTGGCGGCACGTATGCATACGGCTTCGTTGGTGTCGCCGTCGGGTACGTAGTGGGTGTGATGGCGCTCACACAGGTAAAGCGGATGGACGAAATGGAACGACGCTAGAACTCATCCAGCAGCTTGTAGTACTCAATTTTCGCCCAGTCCGGACGCTCCAGCCCATATGCCTCGAAAAACACCCCTTCGTAGCCCGGCCCGCAGTTTCGCCTGATGCTCCTGGCGGCAAGGGCGATATCTTGATAGCGGTCGGCCACTCCGGCCCGCCCCAGATCGACGAATCCGGACAGGGCGTCCCCTCTCACGATGACGTTTGGCAGGCAGTAGTCGCCGTGTGTGAAAACGAGGTCCTCGTCGGATGGACGCGTGCGCAGGAGGGTTTCCAAGAGGTCTGCTGCGGTCTTTCCGCGACGTTCGGGGTCGAAGTCGCTCTCATCGACAAGACCGTAGGCAGTCCTGTATCTTGCGCGCTCGATGGCCCTGTCCAGCGTCATGTCGAAAGGGCAATTATCGATTGGCACCGCGTGGATGAGCCGGAGGACCTGTGCGAGGAGCGCCACGAGAGCCTCAGTCGGACCCTGCTGGGCCGTGATGTCCGATGCGGCAAGGCCCGGCAGCGCGGATGTCAGGAGGTACTGCCCGCCCACCTCCTCCCCATAGCCGAGGAGTCGCGGAACCGGTAATCGGCCTTGCAGCCACTCCAGTCGCGCTTTTTCGTCGTCCAACCCTTCAAGCGCTCCGGGTGGGCACACCTTGAGGAACATCGTGGGCCGGCCCGACCGTGTGAGCCGGTAGGTGGCGGCCGCTGAATAGCCTGTGGGGATGTGCTCCCACGAGTAACCGTCGATGAGGGATTGGAGAGGGGGAGGCAAAGTCCTAAACTGAAGGTTCACACCTAACCTCGGCCCGTTAGACTGTCAACGAACATCCTCTTGCTTGAGACCGCGTGCATAGTCCGCCATTCCGGCCTCGGCCAAATCCCGGTCCTCAGCAGCGAACTCAGCATATAGCGCAGCCAGTTCGGCCTCATTGATCTCCGGTGCGTATCTGCGCCTGCCCTGGAATTTCAAAAACTCTACGAACTCCGTCAACTGTTCCAGTTCTTCCTCACTCAACGTCTCTAATTCGTCCAGGAGTTTTTCTTTTGTTGTAGACACGCTTGACCTCCGCACCGTCCCCTACAAGTTGTACTGCGGCTCTCTATAGTCGCTGAGCTTGTTATATACCTGCACGCGCCAGCGCTGGGAATCGGTGACAAAGACGCGGCTGCGGCGGGTGTCGAAGGCGATGCCGACCGGTAATGCGAAGCGCCACTCGGGCTCAAGCGTGTAGACGCGGCGGCGGGCCTTGAGCACGTCTGGGTTCGCCGAAATGAACTTGAAGTGCCACTTGGCCATTTGGACAGCGTCGCCGACGAGCGTTGCAAGAAACTTCGCGTTCTTGTCGAAAATCTGGACGCGGTTGTTCCACCAGTCGACGACGTAGACATCGCCGTCGGGATCGACCGCCACCCCGGTGGGGCGCGTCAGCTCTCCCCTACCCGTACCGAAGCTGCCGAAGGTCATCAGGTGGCGACCGTCCGGCGAGAACTTCTGGACGCGGTGGTTCTTGTGATCGGCAACATAGAAGTCGCCCTGGTTGTCGATGGTCATGCCCCAGGGCGAATCGAGACGACCTTCGCCTTTGCCGTACTCACCGAACTTCGCGAGGAAACGCCCGTCCTTCGTGAACTTCTGGAGCCGATGGTTGAGGCTGTCCACAATCCATACGTCGCCGTTAGCGTCGAAGGCGATGCCGTTGGGACGGTTCAGCATGCCGTCGCCCGTTCCGGGCTGGCCCCAAACGCCGATGAGATCACCGTCCGAGGTATAGACGGTCACGCGGTTCATCCACTCATCGGTAACGTACACATTCCCGT
>JAQBWG010000246.1 GCA_027625225.1 Chloroflexota bacterium
TATAACAAGCCCCAACAAGAGGGCCTGTACCTTCACTTCAAGGCAATCGCCGAGGCAACAAGCCTGCCGTGTATGCTCTACAACGTGCCTACCCGCACAGCGCTCAACATGGAGTCGGAAACGACGCTTCGACTCGCGGAGATCGATAACATCATCGGCGTCAAAGAGGCATCCAGCAACCCTGTCCAGATCGCCACGATCATAGATAAGGCGCGAAACGGGTTCAAGGTGTGGTCGGGTAACGACGATGAGACGTTCTCGACGATGTGCGTCGGCGGCTACGGCATAGTAAGCGTTGCCGGTAACATCATGGCGGGCCAGATAAAGACGATGATGGGTATGATTCTGGAGGGGGACATCGAGAGCGCCGCGCGAGAGCAGAGGCGGATGCTGCCGCTATTCAGGGCGTTCTTCTGGGTTACGAACCCTGTGCCTATCAAGTATGCAGTAAATCGACACGGTTTTCGGGCCGGACCGACACGACTCCCCATGGCGCCGCCGGACGATGCCTTCAGGAAGAAGTTCGATCCGCTCATGGACCTGTATCAGATGGACTTGCCGGTGAACGGTCGAACACCGTAGCCGACGAAAGACAAAAACGAAAAACGAAAAGCGAGAAACGAAATGGGAGCCGACAGTGGCCGCTCTTTTCGTTTCTCGCTTTTTCTGGTTCTTCTTCTACCGCGCGGCTATCAGTTCCCGCACATGCACCGTTTCGTCGCGATGCGGCCCGGTCGAAATAACGTCTACCGGCACGCCTACGAGCTCTTCTATCCGATCAACGTACTTGCGTGCGTTCTTCGGGAGGTCTTCCAGTCGAGTGACCCCCGCCGTCGGCTTGTTCCAGCCTGGCAGTTCTTCGTAGATGGGCACGCACCGCTCGAGGGTCTTCGCGTTACCGGGGAAGTCCCACACGATCTCGCCGTCGAGCTCGTATGCCTTGCAGACCTTGATGCTGTCGAAGATGTCCAGCATGTCCAGCCTGGTGAGCACGATGCCGGTGTAGCCGTTGATACGCGTGCTGTACCGGCCGACAACGGAATCGAACCACCCGACGCGCCGCGGCCGGCCGGTCGTCGTGCCGAACTCCTTGGCGTGGTTGCGGATGGTATCGCCGACCTCGTTCAGGAGCTCGGTGACAAACGGGCCGCCGCCGACACGAGTGCTGTATGCCTTGAATACGCCCAGCACGACGTCGATCTGGTTGGGCAGAAGTCCGAGACCTGTGCATGCGCCGCCGATTGTCGGATGCGAAGACGTGACGAACGGGTAGGTGCCGTGATCGAGGTCGAGGAGGGCGCCCTGCGCGCCTTCAATAAGCACGGACTTGCCCGCTGTGATCGTGTCGTATACGACATGCTCTACCGGCCCAATGTAAGGCGCGAGATGCTCGGACCACACCTTGCATCGCTCGAACATGTCATGCACGGATAGAGGTGTGCCACCATATATCTTTTCGATAATGGCGTTGTGATGCTGCACGACCGACTCCAGGCGGGGGAACAGGGACTCGACATCCAGCAACTCGGTTGCGCGGATGCCGATCCGGGCTGCTTTATCCATATACGCCGGACCGATGCCTCGACCCGTCGTTCCGATGGCGTTGGCGCCCCGCGCCTTTTCGGTGAGCTCATCCATGATCACGTGGTACGGCATCACAAGGTGCGAGCGCTCGCTGACGGTCAACCGGCCTTCGATGTCGATGCCGCGCTTACGCAGACCGGTGATTTCGTGCAGGAGTGCGTCGGGGTACGACGCCGTTGCCGATCACATTCAGGGTGTGGGGCCAAACTACTCCGGAGGGAAGCAAGTGGAACTTGAACTCGCCCTTTTCCGTAATGACCGTGTGGCCGGCGTTGTTACCGCCGGAAAAACGGGCAACGATGTCGGCGTCCTTTGCGAGAACGTCGACTATTTTGCCCTTTCCTTCATCGCCCCATTGAGCGCCCAATACCGCAACTACCGCCATTCCACTTCCCCTTCGTGTGTTGAGTTGCACAGCCAAATCGGCATTGCCGAGTATATCAAACGGCGCGCGAATTGGAAAGAACGGGGCGGAAGGTCGACCACAGACCGCAGACCGCGGACCGCAAAGAATTTTTGTGGGCGCTGCCGAGTTGCGGGGTGTTAGCGGCAAGCCAAAGCGGCGGTCCGTGGTCGGTGGTCCCCGGTCCGTGGTCCGCGGTCGGCTTTTGTTTACCCGTTCAAACGTCGTATGATATACTCTCACGGGTGTGCATAGATAGGCACACCAAAATCTTCCCCCATGAGGTTTGAGGAAGGATCTTACATGGTGCAACAGTTGGAGCAAGAGCGGGAGGCGCCGGCCAGGACGCCCATCACAATGAAATCGCTACTCGAAGCGGGCGTCCATTTCGGGCACCAGCGGCGACGCTGGAACCCGAGGATGAAGCAGTACATCTTTGCCCATCGGAACGGCATCCACATTATCGACCTCCAGCAGACCCTCCACTACCTGGAGCGGGCCGCTGCGTTCGTCGAGGATATCTCCGCTCAGGGTAAAAAGGTCATTTTCGTGGGCACCAAGAAACAGGCGCACGATACGATAATGTCCGAAGCCCAGCGTTGCAACGGGTTCTTCATCAACACCCGATGGCTTGGCGGCACGCTGACGAACTTCAATACCATTCAGACGAGGATCGATTATCTCGTTCGTCTGGAGCAGCGGAAGGCCCTGGGCGAGTTTGAGGCTCTTCCGAACAAGGAAGCGCAGAA
>JAQBWG010000247.1 GCA_027625225.1 Chloroflexota bacterium
GTTGTATGAGTACTCGTTAAGCTGCGAGGCGGGTTGTGCCGCCGCTGAAGGGCCGATGGTGAGACAGAGGAGAGATAATCCGGCGCGCGTCATGCCCGGGGAGCCCCTTCCTGCAAGGTGATGTGAACCGCGGAGCATCTTTAGTTCTCACCGCGACTGTGTTCAGGGTCTTGCTTCTGGATACGGTATAGCACAAACGTCGGCGTGCTCGTTCACCCAATCGTGTGTAGCCAAGTGCGTTAGCCAATACGAGTGCTCCTATCGGCGTGCGTGCGCCTCGCTGGAAGTGAAGTGACGAAAGCAGGTCGAACCTCTATTCCACTGCTATATTGTGAGAATAGAATCCTGAAAGGACACTGCATGAACGTGACGCTCAACGCGGATGACCAGGAGTTGGTCGACGGGAAAGTCAGCAGCGGGCAATACCCCAACCCGGATGCCGTTGTGGCCGATGCGCTTCGGGCGCTCCGAGAACGGGATCTTCTCAATCAGCACGAACGCCGGCGAATCCGCAAGCTCCTCGACGAATGCTGGGCGGAAGCGAATGACCCGAACACCGAGTGGGTGGACGGTGAAGAATTCATGACGCGGTTTGAAGCCGAGATTGACGAAGCCGAGAAGGCTAAGTCAGCTCAATGAGCGGCTACCGCCTCAGTCCTCAGGCTAAAGTCCACCTTAACGAGATTCGGTCCTGGTACCTAGAACAGCAAACTCCATCCGGGGTCCGTACGGTACTCGTGAGCTAAGGGATGGTTTCCGCCTATTGGGCAGGAATCCAGATATCGGACACAGGAGGGAGGATTTGACCGACAAGACCCTTCGCTTTTGGCCTGTACGCTCCTTTCTGGTTGTCTATCGACCGAGTACGTGGCCTCTTGAGATTGTGGCCGTGCTTCATGGGGCACGAGATGTAGCGCACATCTTGACGGTCAAGGCCTAGATGGCTTCCTACTCGCTAACAGCCGGCGGAATCAACCTTGCCTAACAGTCAACCCCACTTCGAAGTCGTCGCCGAGTGCCCTCACACGCGTGCCCGGGCAGGGCTACTGCATACCCCCCACGGCACGATCGAAACGCCCGTATTCATGCCGGTGGGCACGCAGGGCAGTGTCAAAGGCCTCACCCAGAAGATGGTCGGCGAGGAGCTGGGTGCGCGGATCATTCTCGGCAACACCTACCACCTCTTCCTGCGCCCTGGACACCAAACCGTCGCCAAACTCGGGGGCCTCCATCGTTTCATCAACTGGCCCGGCGCTATTCTGACCGACTCCGGCGGCTTCCAGGTTTTTAGTCTCAGCGCGCTTCGCAAGATCACCGAAGACGGCGTCATCTTTCGATCCCATCTGGACGGCTCCGAACACACCTTCACGCCCGAGTCTACTGTCGAGGTTCAGCGGGCGTTGGGTAGCGACATCATGATGGTGCTCGACGAGTGTACGGAATATCCCGTCAGCCGCGAGTATGCGCGAGCTTCGATGGAGCGGACCATCCGTTGGGCCGGGCGCGGAATGGTGCATTGGGCTAAAGTTGGGGCTAGAACCGGGGCTCAAATCAGCCGGCGAGAGACGAACGCGGGGCGAGAGACGAACGCGGGGCGAGACGCGAGCACGAATGAAAGCGGTCCCGCGGCTGAAATTCCGTCTGGAGAAGCTGCCCAGCAAGCCGGGGGACCGGCGCCACCGCTATTCTCCCCACTGCTGTTTCCGATCGTCCAGGGTTCGATGTTCGCCGACCTGCGCCGGGAATGCGCACGGCGTCTCTGTGAACTCGATGCCCCTGGCTACGCCATAGGCGGCGTGTCGGTCGGCGAGCCGCGTGCATTGAGCCTGGAGATGGTCGAGGCCACCGAAGACATCTTGCCGCGCAACCGGCCCCGCTACGTCATGGGGGTGGGGATGCTGGACGAGCTGGGAGAGTACGTGGCCCGCGGCGTCGACATGATGGACTGCGTTCTGCCGACCCGAAATGCCCGCAATGGATACCTTTTTACGTCCCGGGGCCGGATCATCATCAAGAACAGCCGTTGGGCGGATGATCCCCGGCCCATCGATGAAAACTGCTCCTGCTACACTTGCCAAAATCACTCACGAGCGTACCTGCGGCACCTGTTTATGGCCCGGGAGATGCTGTTTGGCACTTTGGCTACTTTTCACAATTTGGCAATATACCTTGACAGGCTGCGGCAAATTCGCGAAGCTATATTGATTGGTGAGTTGCCTGCCTACTTGGCTGGCATTCGCGCGGACACCCCTCAGAGCGAGTAGCCATTCTTGCTCCCGGGCAGGTAGCGGGTTCTTAGATCGAAAGTCCCCTGGAAATTCAAGGCAGGCTGGAGCCGTGAGCCGGTCTGTGTGAATTCCCTGGGCTTGTAGTAGAGGGGCTTGCCGCAAACGGGTTTAGCGAACACACGGACACGTAACAAACGATGTGGATAGAGTTGCCAAACTTCGATTGGCTCGCGCCTGGACCCCCCTGGGCGTTCCTGCAAGCCGCAAGCGCGCTCCAGAATCCGCTGGTCCCCATCATCATGATGGTGGTGATCTTCTATCTCGTGCTGTTCCTGCCTATGCGCAGAAAGCAGCGCAAGCTAGACAGCATGTTGCAAAATCTAAAGAACGGCGACCAGGTCGTAACCAACGGCGGAGTCATTGGTACACTGGTTTCGCTTGGCGAGGACAACACCGTCACTTTGCGCGTCAAGCCCGACAACGTCAAGCTGCAGTTC
>JAQBWG010000248.1 GCA_027625225.1 Chloroflexota bacterium
GGAGCCTACAAATCCCAACGACCCCATCTTCAAGCTGCCTAACGTCATCACTTCGCCGCACGCGCTGGCCTGGACCGACGAGGGGTTCAAGCGGGTCGGTGACATGGCGGTGGCGGCGGTATTGGATGTGGCGGCAGGGCGATTGCCTAAAGTCATTGTGAACAAGGACGTGATAGGCAATTCGCGACTGAAGGAACGACTGGCGTTCCACAAGGCAAGGAGCGCAAAGTGAAAGAGAACAGGCTGAGGCAGATGCTGGACGCTGGCCAGGTGCCGGTCGGTACTGTCGTATTCGAATTTGCCACGCCCGGCATAGGGCGGCTCGCCCACGAGGCGGGGGCAGACTTCGTGATGCTGGATATGGAGCACACCGGGTGGAGCTTTGAGACTGTGAAGTCGGTCATCGCCGCCACCCGTTCGGTGCCCATCGCCGTCATGGTGCGCGTGCCCGCCGCCAGCTATGAATACGTCGCCAAGGCGCTGGACATCGGCGCCCAGGCGGTCAGCGTCCCCATGGTCGAGTCGCGTGAACAGGCTGAGATAGTCGCACAGGCGGCACGCTATGCACCGGACGGTCGCCGCGGAACAGGATTTGGCATCGCCCATGACGACTACACTGACGGTGATGTCACAGCCAAAATGCAGGCGGCCAACCGAAGCGTACTAGCCACAGTCATCATCGAGACCGAAAAGGGGGTCGAGAACGCCGATGCCATTGCCTCTACCCCCGGCATCGATGTCGTGTGGATAGGCCAATTCGACCTCACCGCGTCGCAGGGCATCCCCGGCCAGTTCGGCAACTCCAAGTATTTGGCTGCGGTGGACAAGGTTATGCAGGCATGTAAGGGCAATAAGAAGGTGTGTGGCATCATGGTGCCCAAACCGGAAGACACGGCAACCATCGTGAAACAGGGGTTCCGCGCGCTGATGTATTCGGTGGACACGGCGATTTACAAAAATACCCTGCGTAGCGGCCTCGACGCCATCCGAAAGCACACTCAAAATGCCTAATTCGTTGACCGAAACCGAACGGAATCTCAGGCTACGGGGCGTTCCTGAACCTGCTCCCAAACTTCGTACGCTGCGTGCGGGGCCAGTCGAACTAGCTCTGGATGGCTCCGATTTGCGCTACATCAAGGTAAGCGGACGCGAGATACTGCGTCAACTTTACGTCGCGTTGCGGGACAAAGAGTGGAACACCATCGCCAAGGCCATCGAGCGTTTGGACGTAAAAGAGACTTTGGACGGCTTTACGGTGGATATCCGTGTGACTCACCGTAACGACGAGGTGGACTTTTCTTGGGACGGTCGCATTGAAGGGCGTTCCGACGGCACCATCACCTACACTATGGACGGCATTGCCAATCGCACCTTCCCACGTGCCCGCATCGGCTTCTGCGTGCTGCACCCCAGCGAGATATGCGCCGGTGTGCGCTGCGAAGTCGAGCACGTGGACGGGACAAAAGAGCAGGGCAGGTTTCCCGTCGAAGTGTCTCCTTGGCCTCCATTCAAAAACATTAGAGCTATCTCTCATGAGGTGGAGCAGGGCGTATGGACGACCATTCGCATGAAGGGCGAGACGTTCGAGATGGAAGATCAGGGCAACTGGACGGATGCTTCGTTCAAGATCTACGGGACGCCTCTGAGCCTGCCGTGGCCGGTCGTGCTGGAAAAAGGCACGCGAGTATCCCAGTCGGTCACTATCTCCACAACGGGAGTGAAAGCTACTGCGAATAGGAAGGCGAAGACCGCTGTCCGGCTGGCCCCAAAGAAAGACGCTGCCAGTATTCCTCTCCCGCCCATTGGGACGGCTGCTCCCATCGGACAGCCATCCGGCGGCATGTGGACACCCGCGCTCAAAGCCTGTGGCCTGTCGCACGTACGGACAGAAGTCTTCCCCAAGCACCCGCAGTGGCGCGAACGCTTCCTCGACGTGGCGCGATTCGCTGGGAGTATCGGCGCAAACGTGCAAGCGGCGGTGTTCTTCAGCGACGAGTATGAGCGAGAACTCGGTGAGTTGGCAAAGCTGGTGAGTGAAGTCGAAGCCCCCGTCGTGTCCTGGGTGGTATTCAAGGCGACCAAGCTGGAGACGCCCGACGGCTTCGCCGAGAACGTCGCCTCCGGACTGCCCAAGCTCACTCCGAACGTACGCATCGGCGTGGGGTCAGCGGCAGACTACTGTCAGCTTAACCGGGTGCGACCAGCGGCGGATGCCGTGGACTTCGTAACCTACTCCATCACCCCACAAGCCCACGCCTTCGACGACATGTCGGTCATGGAAACGCCGGAGGCCCAGGTGCGGACAGTATCGTCGGCCAAAGTCCTGTACCCCGGGAAGGGGATAGACGTAGGCCCGATGGTGTTGCTGCACAGGTTCAACAGCAATTTCCCCATGGCTCCCGAAGGCTACTACGAGTCGCCAATCGAACCTCGTCAGGCATCGGTGCAGATCGCGGCGTGGACGGCGGCCAGTGTGAAGCACCTCGCCGAGTCGGACACGGAACGACTGACCTACTTCGAAGCCTATGGCCCCCGCGGCCTCTGCGGCACCACAGTCGACGGCGTACAGGGCGTGTTCCCCGCGTACCATGTGTTGCGGGACATAACCGAGTTCGCGAGCGGGGAGGTGATACCTAGCGAGTGTTCATCGCCGAAGCAAGTGGGAACGTTGCGTCTGGAAGACGGCAAACGGACGCGGGTGTTGGTGTTCTCGCTTAC
>JAQBWG010000249.1 GCA_027625225.1 Chloroflexota bacterium
GGGCGAGGCCGGACTCGCCCCTTGAGAAGCAGATAGAGTTCGCCCGCGAGCTCGGGCTGGACATGATCGACTTTCATCTCGGCGGCTTTCCACGGGACCATGAGGGGATGACGCGGATAAAGCAACTCTGCCTGAAGCACGGGATGCCCATCGGCTACCTCGGCTCGGGCGGCGGCTACGGCGGCACGGACGAGGAGATCGCGAAGGCTGTCGAGCGGGACAAGGCGGACGTGGACACGGCGGCGTTCATGGGTGCGCCGATGATACGCCTTATGTCGGGCCGCCCCAGGTTGGACGACCCCGACCCCGAAAGCACCTGGTCTCGCGGCGCGGCTGCCTTCCAGAAGGTCGCGGACTACGCGGCTGAAAAGGGCATCTTCGTCGGCCTGCAGAACCACCCTCCCCCTGCCGCGCCCCGCGGCGAGGACATCATCCGCATGCTTAAGATGGTGGACCGGCCCAACGCCACGCACATTATGGACACCGGCCAGTGGTGGGGCTCCATCGGCGCCGACCCGCGCGGCCAGTTCGACCCTGACGTGGACATCTACGAGTACATGACGCTCACAGCGCCGTACGCGTCGTCCGTACGCGCCAAGATCTACAAGATCGACACCGGCAGGGAGCTCTGGCTCGACCACGAGCGCATCGTCGGCATCCTCAAGAACGTCGGCTACAACGGCGCGCTCTGCATCTGCTTCGAAGGCCAGGGCAACAAGCTCTCCAACGATGAGTGCATGAAACTCGCCGTCGCACACCTCCGCGATATCCTCGCACGGGTGTACGCATAAGACAATCAACCACTGATAGCACGGAGAAGAACAATTTCGTATTGCGTGTTGCGTATTCGAACCGGTTGAGCCAGGGCCGGGCCACTAGTCGCCTGAGTAAACGAAGCTACGCCGACGACAGTAGCTCTGAATACGGAATACGCAATACGGAATAGGCTTTGGAGGGTCCATGATTATCGATTCGCACTTGCATGTGTGGAGCAACAACGTCGACAAGTTCCCCTTCCAGCGGGGTGGGAAGCCTTCGCAGGATGCATCGGCCGAGTTTCTGCTGAAGACAATGGATGATGCCGGCGTGGATAGGGCCGTGATCGTACAGCCCCGCAACTACATGTACGACAACCGCTATGTGGCCGAAACGCTGAAACGCTACCCCGACAAGTTCGCCGGCGTGGCGCTGGTGGACGTAAAGTCGCCGAACGCGCCGGACACGCTGGAGGACCTGGTGCGCAACCACGGCTTCGGCGGATTCCGCCTCCAGATGAGCTGGGAGACCAACCCGCTGGACGTGGCGGGGAAGGACCGTAACGCTCTCTGGAGCAAGGCGGAGGAGTTGGGCGTGACGATTATCGTCCTGGGCAGCGGCCTCGACCACTCGGCCCTGGAGCCCATCATCGAGCGGTTCCCCAAGGTGCCGGTCGTTCTCGACCACATCGGCGGAGTACCCATCGACGAAGAGGAGGACCAGATGTTGCGGGCCTCCATGCTACGGCTCGCGCGGTTCCCGAACGTCCACGTGAAGATATCCGGCATGTTCGGCAAATCGAAGCAGCACTACCCCTACCACGATACGTGGGGACTCGTGAAGCAGACCTACAACGCCTACGGTCCCGAGCGGCTCATGTGGGGGTCCGACTTCCCCGGCATCCTCGGCAGGTGTACCTACCAGCAGGGCCTGGACCTCGTCGGCAAGGAGATGAACTTCCTGAACGACGACGACAGAGCGTGGCTGTTCGAGAAGACGGTCAGTAAGCTGTGGAAATTCGGGGGCAGTGGCCAGTGAGCAGTGGTCAGTGGTCAGTTGGTCAGTTGGTCAGTTGGTCAGTGGCCAGTGGTCAGTGGCCAGTGGTCAGTTGGTCAGTGAGCAGCCGGGGCAGGTGGTGCTGCCTCGAAAGCATATGAGAATATTTCAGAAAACATCCTGAGGAGGACTGTTCCCATGAGACTTATCATCGTCGGAGTCGAGTACGTCGGCAAAACGACGCTCGCGGAAGAGATTATCGCCTGGACGGGCCGCATGATGGGCGGCGGTCGCACGTTCCACGACCACTTCACCATCCCCAACCCCGAGCTGGCGCCGGAAGCGCGCGAGGAGTTCCTCAAGGTCAGCCCCCAGATCAAGGAGATGTACCAGCGGTTCATGATGGCGCACCACCTCTCGCCGTCGTTCTACCGGGGCCCCGACCACAACATGACGGGTTTTCACATCGAGGAGGCCGTGTACGCGCCGCTGTACTACGGCTACGGTGGAAAGCAGAACCAGTCCGGCTGGCGCAGTCCCGAAGGCCAGCGCACCCAGTGGGCGCGGGAGATTGAGAAGGAGGTCCTCGAAATAGCGCCGGACACCGTTCTCGTCCACATGAAGGCCACGCCGGATGTCATCCGCAAGCGCAAGAACGAGAACCCCCACCAGTACAACGTCATCGAGGACAAGGACATCGAGTTCCTACTGGAGCGCTTCGAGCAAGAGGTAAGCTGGTCGCTCATCCACCGGCGCATCGTGCTCGATACGTCGAAGGCGACCGTCCAGGAAACCCTCGCCGAGTTCGAGGAGAAGATCGAGCCGCTGCTCAGTGAAGCAGACCGCCTGCGGATATTGACGCACCAGGTCTTGGGGAAGAAGGGGTAAAGTCCGAATATCTCAATACATCTCCCCGTCAGCCATCTTCTCGCG
>JAQBWG010000250.1 GCA_027625225.1 Chloroflexota bacterium
TTCGGTTATCCGATGACGAGCACAACCGCTATACACGTATGATTGAAACTGCACTGGAAAACGAAGGTGAGGGGAAGGGCTGATGGTTGAGGTTGGATATGTTGCCCTCGCAGTTGCCCTGGTTCTGTCCGCGTACATCGCGCTGGGTTCATTCGTTGGGGCGACGCGACGAATACCCGAGCTGACTCTCAGCTCCCGCTATGCTCTATATACTCTGCCACTCGTACTACTCGTTGCATCCATTGCTCTCATATACGCCTTCGTCACCCACGACTTCTCCGTTCGCTACGTTGCCGAACACAGCAACCTGGCTATGCCCACAGCCTATACCTGGGTTGCCTTCTATGCAGGAAACGCTGGGTCGCTGCTATTTCTGACCATAGTATTCGCCATCCTGAGTACCATCGCCGTGTACACCATGCGGCGAAAATTGCCGCACACCGCTCCGTATGCCACCGGCATTCTCGGACTCGTCGCCACGTTCTTTATGGGCATCATCGTATTCATGGCAAACCCGCTTTCACGCATGGCTGTCGTGCCGCCGGACGGGCAAGGCATCAACCCGTTACTCGTCCACTTCGGAATGTTCATCCATCCGCCTGTGCAGATGACCGGCCTCATCTCCGTCGCCATTCCCTTCAGCATCGCCATCGGCGCGATGCTTGCCCGTCGCGGTGGACGGGACGAGTGGGTCGAGCTTGGCCGCATATGGAGCATGATTTCCTGGCTCATCCTCACCCTCGGTCTTATGTTGGGCGCATGGTGGGCCTATACCATCCTGGGATGGGGCGGCTACTGGGCCTGGGACCCGGTAGAAAATTCTGCGCTCATGCCCTGGCTGGCCATGTCCGCATTCATCCACTCCGTCATGGTGCAGCGGCGACGGGGCATGTTCCGTATGTGGAACATGGTCATCATCATCCTTGCCTTTACCCTCGCGCAGATGGGTATGTTCATCAACCGCGGCGGCGCCGTGCCATCCGTTCACTCCTTCGCCCAGTCCACGATGGGTTGGTTGTTCCTGATGTTCATGGGCGTGACGTTGGTTAGTTCTTTGGCCGTGTTCGTCTGGCGCATGGACTCGCTGCGTAGCCGTGAGAAACTTGACTCGGCGCTTTCCCGCGAGGGTGCGTTCCTATTGCAAAACGTGCTTTTTCTTATCGTTGCGTTCGTGACTCTCTGGGGTTCTATATTCCCGGTGATATTTGAAGCGTCGCAAGGTCTAACCGTGGACGGCGTCACCGTCACCGTGGGCAAGCCTTATTTCGACCGTATCAACGGTCCCATCCTGCTCGTCATCGTGCTGGTCATGGGCATCGGGCCGATTATGCCGTGGCGTCGGGCCACCATGCGTAACCTTCTGCGCGCCATGCGCGTGCCGCTACTCGTCGGACTCATCACCGGCGTCGTAATGGTTGCTATCGGCATCCGTGAGCCCGTCGCGGCGTTTGCCTTTGCCGTCTATGGCATCGTCGCCGCAGGCATTTTCCAGGAATGGATTCGCGGAACGATGTCCCGTCACCGTAAGGGCGAAAACTATCTGGTCGCCTTCGGACGGCTTCTTGCGGCCAACCGGCCTCGCTATGGCGGGTATATCGTCCACATTGGCATCCTCATGCTCGCCGTTGGAGCCACCGCATCCTCATTCTTCGGCATCCAGCGCGACTTCGTCATGAGCCCCGGCGAGCAGGCCTCGCTCGGTGGGTACACATTCCAATACCTTGCTATGGAGCGAACGTCGTTTCCCGACCGCGATAAGGACGTCGCACGTTTTCTGGTGGCATCCGGAGACAAGCCTCTTGGTAGTATGGAGCCGTCCCGCACCTTCTATCACAACTTCCGTATCGGGGCCACGAATGCCGGTATCCGCAGTACGCCTGTGGAGGACTTTTATATCGTCCCGTCGGAGTTCAATGACGACGGAAGGGCTGTATTCAGGGTATACGTCACTCCGCTCGTGTGGTGGATGTGGTTTTCGGGTCCGGTGATATTCCTTGGCACATTGTTTGCCCTGTCGCCGCAGCGTCAGCCCGCGCCTACCACGGTCCGCTTCCCGGCTGGTTCACGGGCTGCAAAAGCGTAAGGGAACCCATCAATGCTTATCTTTGCTACCATCCTGCTTGTTCTGATTCCCGGCGCAATTGTCCTGTACCCGTTCTTTCGTGGAAAACGTACAGATGACTTCGTCGAGGATGAAAGCTCAGCCCAGGCCGAACTGTCCCGCCGCTGGACTTCGGCCCTGTCCGGAATCAAAAGCGCTGAGCTGGAATGGGCTATCGGCAACTTGTCGCAAGAGGACTATAACTGGCTGCGTAAGCAGTATATGACCGAGGCCGCTCAGGTGATGAAAGCGATGGAGCTTGAGGAACAGCAAGAACAGGAACTGCTCGACACCATCAAACTCGAAGTCGAACGCGTTCGTGCCAAAGCATTGGGGACACCTCCAAACGGCCAGCATGCGAAGCAGAAGCAAGGCACCTCAGAGAATCGTAATTGAGAAAATCAGTCCTCATATTCCTCGGACTACTGCTTGTCTCCTTGGCAATAGTACAAACGCCTAACCCCCGTCTGCATGCTCAGGTATCCGGCCTGATTGTGGAAGGCGTCGTAACCAATGGCACTAGTGGTGGCGACTCCGTGGAAGGCCTTATCGTCGTTTTGCACCAGCACGCCC
>JAQBWG010000251.1 GCA_027625225.1 Chloroflexota bacterium
GTGTGGGGGTGGGTGGGCCAGAAGTTGCCTATCTCACCGATGACGCCGGAGCGGACGCCAGTGTCGCCCGCGCCGACAGTTACGTCGCGGACGATGCGGTCGGTGATGGACTGCTCGCTGACGGAGTCCATGTCATTGGGATGGGAGATGGGGACGTAGTAGCTGGAGCCCATGATGACGTTGAGGCCGGTGGCACGGGAGATGCGGGCGAGGGCGAGGGGGTCGCGCCCGAGTCCGATGTTGGTGGTGTCGACGAGGGAGTTGCCGCCAGCGTACTTGTACTTGAGGATTTCGGCGATGGCTGCGTCCACGTCCAAGAGTTGGATGGCGTCCTTGAAATAGGTAAAGCGACCAGTCCCGCCAGCGAGTCTATCCATAGTGACTTTGGCGTCCACCCAGGCGCGCTCGGAGGCTTCTTCGGGCATCTGGAAGTAGCACATCATGTCAATGAGCAGGTGCTCGTGGGTGTGGGTGATGCCGAGTTCGCCGGGGTCGATAAGCCCCAGAACTGTTTGTACTTTGCCGGTTCGTTCGCTCTTAGCCATGTGTGCATGCTCCCGCTTGTGATAGAAACGCAGGGTACATGCTGTTGCGGTTGCGGAACAAGGGCCGGGGTTAGGCTTCGAGCAAACCCAACTGATGAGGGGCGGCTTTCGCGGGGTCGAGGTTGCGGCGCTCGTGTTCCAGCAGGCGCTGTTTTATGTCAAGTCCGGCGGCGTAGCCGACGAGCGAACCGTTGGAGCCGACGACGCGGTGGCACGGCAGGATGATGGAGATGGGGTTACGCCCATTGGCGGCGCCGACGGCACGGACAGCTTTGGGTCTGCCGATGCGGTCGGCCTGCTGGGCGTAGCTGGCGGTGGCGCCGTAGGGAATGGTGGCGAGTGCCTGCCAGGCGGCGCGCTGGAAGTCGGTACCGTGCAGGTCGAACGGCAGGTCGAAGTCGGTACGCTTCCCCGCGAAGTATTCGTTCAGCTGGGTTCGGGCAGTGTCGAGAACCGGGTGACTCGCCACAAGCTTGGTGTCGAGCGGAACTTCCACGCGGTCGGGCGAGTCTGCGGGCCAGAGCACGGCGCGCAGTCCGGCATCGCCGGCGACGAGGGTGAGCTCGCCGAAGGGACTGTCCATCCGCATCATATATGTATGGTTCGTTGTCATGTGTGCATCATAACGGGTTTTCAAAATGACTTTTGGACACATCCGGACACGGTTTCGCTATGTGGTCTATCATGTCCGGAAATGTCCAGCATCTTTCAGAAAACGGCTTCACAATAACAACAATGAACACAATGACACTCGACCCACGTGAGGTCAACGCCGTCGCCACAACGGGCATCTACTGCCGCGCCGGGTGCGTGGCACGTCCGCTTCCGGAGAACTGCTCCACGTATCCATCAACGGTGGCGGCAGAGGCGGCAGGATACCGACCGTGCCTGAAGTGCAGGCCAGACAGACGGCAGAACGAACTGCTGGACGGTGACACGCCAGCGGTGGTGAAACAGGCATTGATGCTCATCAGCGACGGCGCGCTCGACCAGGACGACGAGGACGACCTGGGACGGCGCATCGGGGTCAGTCCACGGCATCTCAGGCGTCTTTTCGACACGCACATCGGGGCGACGCCGGCGCTGGTGGCGCGGTCGCGGCGGGCGCACTTCGCACGGCGGCTGCTGGACGAGTCGGACTTATCCGTCGGGGCAATATCGGAGGCGGCGGGGTTCCGGAGCGTGCGGCAGATGAACCGGGTGATGCTGGAAATATTCCGGTTCACGCCGCTGGAGCTGCGGGCGAAACGGCGTTCATCCAGCCGATTGGTGGCCGACGGGGGTCTGCGTTTGCGCATGCCGCATTCGGCGGGGTTCGATTTCGCGGGGATGCTGGATTATCTGGCCCCGCGGGCGATTCCGGGGGTGGAGTCGGTGTCGGGCGGCACCTACAGGCGCGTCACGAATACGTGCGGGTATCCGGGGGTGTTCGAGGTGTCGGGGGGTGACGGGACGCATCTCGAGGTGGTAGCACACCTGCCGACGTTCGCCAACCTGGTGGACGACGTGGCACGGTGCAAACGGCTGCTGGGGCTGGACACCGACCTGTCGGAGGGGCATGAGTTTCTGGCGAACGATTCGCTGCTGGGGCCGCTGGTGAAGACTATGCCGCCGCTCACGCTGCCGGGGGCGTGGGATCGGTTTGAGACGGCGGTTCGCATCATCCTGGGACAGCACATCTCGGTGCGGGCGGCCAGCACGCTATCGGGGCGCATCGCCGAGCGCTTGGGAACACCTGTGGCCGGGCTAGCCGAGTTCGGGTTGGGGTATCTGTTCCCATCGGCAAATCAGCTTGCGGAGGCCGACCTGTCGGGCATCGGGATGCCGATGGCGAGGGCGGAGGGGTTGCAGGCATTGGCGGCGGCGGTGGCCGACGGCTCGGTGAACCTGTACGACTCCAGCGACCTAGAAACATTGCTGGAACGGTTGCAGCGGCTTCCGGGTATCGGGCCGTGGACGGCGAACGTGATTGCGCTGCGGGTGTACGGGCACGTGGACGCGTTCGCGGCAAGTGACCTGGGGCTACGAAAGGCGGCTGCGCGGCTTCATGACCGACCGAGTATCTCAGCCGTGGAACTCGAACGGCTGGCCGAGCGGTGGCGACCGTGGCGTTCGCTGGCGGCG
>JAQBWG010000252.1 GCA_027625225.1 Chloroflexota bacterium
GGGGGTGTGGCTGTCGGAGCCGACTAGGCTGGCGCCGGGGACGGCGAAGCGCTCGAGGTGGACCTGGTGGCAGATGCCGTTGCCGGGGCGGGAGAAGTGGATGCCGTACTTGGCGGCGACGTCCTGGAGGTAGGCGTGGTCGTCGGCGTTGCGGAAGTCGGCCTGGAGCATGTTGTGGTCGATGTAGCTGACGGAGAGCTGGGTCTTGACGCGGGGTACGCCGGTGGCCTCGAACTGGAGGTAGGAGAGGGTGCCGGTGGCGTCCTGGGTGAGGGTCTGGTCGACGCGGACGGCAATCTCCTGACCGGGGGTCATGTCCCCTTCGAGGAGGTGGTCTGCGATGAGCTTACGGGCGAGGTTCATGGTGTGCCTTCTGGCTGTATGACGGAACATTCATTAAATCATCTGTCCAATTAGTTCCAACAGCAATCCGAGTATCACTAGGGTAACACCCGCCATCAAGAGCAAATCCTTGAAACTTCGCGGAAAGGTCTCAGAGTTCCTTAAATAGACAACCCATCTTTGTCCAAGCCGATTGATACTGCGCAGGAGTAGCATGCTAGGAAGGACAATCGGCAATATCAAAACACCGAATACCGTAAGGCCAACAATGATGCCCAGAGTTCCTAGCGGTACGTATATGCCGTAAAGGGCCGCAAATGAAAAGGTGTTTTGTGGGTTAGATTTGGCTATCGTGTCCTTGATCGACGTGATAGCAGCTATGACTCCAACAACAAAGCTTATTGCGAGAGCAATCATTAAAAGTATTGCTGAAACCGCTGCAAGAATGGTTTGGAGGCTTGAGGGTCCTTCGTTCAAGGGAAACCACAAGATATATCCATAGGGGAACCAGCAGATAACCACAAAAAATATGGTGCCTAGGACTAATGCCGAATTACTGGTTTTATTAGTTTGTTTGAGATATGAGTCCAGTGCTGCAAACCTAGACTCTAAAATAGCCTGGAATCTTTCTCCTAGTTTCGTCGAAAGCTCACGTTTTTTCATTCGGTCATATGCTTCAAATGCAGTAATCAGCATTCCAATCAACTGCAGAAAGGTGCCGAATATGGTAATTGGTGTTGAAATCATTGCGGTTCCCTGTTTTCTCTCTGGCGAGACCACATGTGTTCCATTATGCAGTGGCAAACAAAAAACGAATAGCCTACTGCTTCACGGAAACCATTACCGCAATGTTTGGCGTTGCTCATCCTTCGACAAGCTCAGGACGAACGGGTTTGAAGGCGGCTAGTCCGGGACGATGACGTTGCCCTCCATGATACGGCGGGCGGTGCGGTAGGTGGTGATGGAGGGGACGAGCCAGTCGCTGCCCTGCTTCTTCACGACGGCGGATACGTCTATCAAACCCGCAGGGTGTCCGATGCGGAGGTCGCCCTGTACGGGACGGCTCAGGCATTCGTGGACGAGGGTGCCGTCCACAGACGCGGCGACGGCGACGCACATGGTGACGGAGCCGGGCAGCGTGCGGTGAGTGTTGCCCATGGAGATGGCGCGGGCGGCGAGATGGATGTTGTCAGCGTTGACATTCACCCCGCCGGAGGCGGTGTAGGAGACGGGCGGCGCGACTATGCAAATCTTCGGCACTGCACGGGATTTTTTGGTCGCCAAGTCGGATGATTTGGCGAGTCCGAGCAGGACGGCGGCCTGGGCGCGGATGCGCTCGAGCAGCGACTGCAGGGCGGCGTCTTCGTCAAGTTCGGCGGCGGACTTCGTGATGTCGGCGTTCACACCGGCGGCGCGGACGAAGACGACGGGGGCGACGGCGTCCACGATGCTGACTTCTACGTCTTCACCGGTGGGCAGGTGGAGCGCCTGACGGGCCATGCCGGTGGGCAGGATGCCCTTGTTCAATGACGCGCCGGGTTCCTGAAACTCCAGTGTAATCTTGGCGCCGGAGCCGGGAACACCGTCGATGACGTAGTCGCCGCCGGTGCGGGCGCGGGCGTCCGAAACGGGGACTCGGGCGATGTAGCGCTTGCCGGTGTTGACGGAACGGACGGGGACTTTAGTTACGGGCGAAGTCGCGGGGTAGATGCCTTCGTCTATAGCGTAGGGGCCGACGGCGGCGGAGATGTTGCCGCAGGTGGTTGACCAGTCGATGGCGGCCTCGCGCACCTCGACCTGTCCGAAGTTGAAGGCGACTGCGCCGTCGGGATCGCGTCCGATGATGGCCACCTTGCTGAATGACGATATGCCGCCGCCGAGGCCGTCGACCTGGCGTCCGTGCGGGTCGGGGCTGCCCATGGCGGTGAGGATGATGCGGTCGCGGGTGGCCTCGTCGTAGGGGGCGAGGTCTTCCTCGCGGAAAAAGAGGGCGCGGCTGGTGCCGCCGCGCATGAAGACGGCTGGTATCTTCATGCCAACACCCCCAACATCTTCCCACGACCCTCACCCCTGTCCCCTCTCCCTGGCAGGGAGAGGGGGAAATAATCTGGGGACACCCCAGGCCCCGGCAAAGGGGCTTTCAGCCCCTCTGCACTCCCCGATTGTTTGAGGACGACTAGATGTTTGGCAAAATCCGATATGAGAAACATAGCTACGGTAGCTTGCGGTCGCGCGGGCCGGTGTAGAGCGCGCGGGGCCGGATGAGGCGGTTGTTGGCGTATTGCTCGAGGATGTGGGCGGACCAGCCGGCGATACGGGCGGAGGC
>JAQBWG010000253.1 GCA_027625225.1 Chloroflexota bacterium
TCCGCGCACCCGCCCGCGCCCAGCGCGAGACCGGCGCGCCCATCCTCATCCACCCCGGCTTCCACCTCGAATCGCCGCCGCTCATCCTCGATATCCTGGACAAAGCGGGCGCCGACATCAGCCGCGTCATCATGGGCCACCTCGACGTACTTCCCAGCCGCGACCTCATCAGCGACCTTGTGAAAGCGGGCTGCTTCCTCGAATACGACGTGTTCGGAATGGAGGATACCGGCATCGGCGATCCTAGCACGCCCGACATATACCTCCAAAGCGACGTGCAAAAAATGGAGATGATCGAGTTCATCATCTCGCAGGGCGCAGGCGACCGCGTCGTCGTCGCCCAGGACACCTTCTTCAAGTGGCAAATGTCCCACTACGGCGGCAAGGGCTACGCCCACATAGTAGAGAACATCGTCCCCCGCATGCGCAAGCGCGGCTTCACCGAGCAGAACATCAACGCCATCCTGGTGGACAACCCGAAGAAAATTCTGACCTTCGCCTAGATAGTTCCGGGGCCGTTCTGACCCGTGCCCGCGCTGCGCTCTGGGATAATCGGTAACACTACCCGCGACGGACGCTCCGCGTCGTGGAACACCGTCTGCTGTGCGACAAGCATCGCCTGCGGCACGCCCAGCGGCTCGCCCGTGTTCGGGTTCACGTCAAACCGCGGCCAGTTGCTGCTGGAGATATCCGCCCGTATCCGGTGCCCCTTCCGGAACACCATCGACGTCGGGAACAACTCGAACTTCAACTCGTACGTCTTGCCCGGCTCCATCAGTTCCGGCTTCTCCCAACTATTCCGGTACCGCGCCCGCATGATGGAGTCGGTGATGTTCATCGCCAGCCCGTCCGGGTAGTCGTCCGTGGGCGGGTGCACGTCGATCAGCTTCGCCGTGAAGTCGGTGTCCACCGCCGACGATGCTATCCACAGCCGTACTTCTATCGGCCCCGTCGCCTCCACGTCCTGTGGTAGCACGTCCGTCTGGAAGGTCAGTACATCCTTCCGCGTGTTCAGCGGCATGGTGTCCTTGCAGCCGTGGAAGTCCGCCCTGCCCCGCTGGTCGAACGCACCCGCCACCATGATGGGCTCGACCGCCGACATACTGCCGCCGATGGTCGGCACCGGATTCTTGGGGTCGAACGTGAACGTGCTCGGCGCCGCACTCTTGGCGGGCTTCTTGGTCGTCAATACGCCACCCGTATTCAGGTAGTACGGTGTGTACTTCGTACCGGACAGCGGCCACTCCTTTTCCGAGCGCCACCACCCGCCGAACTCCACCCGTCCGTCGTAGTTCCGGCGGCCCGACCCCGTGCCCATGGTAAAGATACGCACCGGCTCCCAGTCCGCGAACTCGGTGTGCAGGCCCTTCATGTAGTGGTCGAACCAGGCCAGCTTCAGGTCGTGGTAGTGGATGTGCGAATCCACCCCGAAGTCCGCGTCGCCAGAATTCGTTATCTCGTACTGCCCGTGCGTCCACGGCCCCATGAGCAGGCGCTGCGGCGACTTCTTCATCCTGCTCAGTTCAACGAAACTCTCCGTTGTATTCCTCGGATAGGTGTCGTACCACCCGCCCAGGTACAGCGACGGAACGTCAGCGTGCTCCTCGTAATACTCGTCCGGCGCATACCCCCGCTGCTTCCAGTAGTCGTCGTACTCGCCGTGCGTCAAAATATCAATCGCCCACTTCTCGTAGCTCGGCACCCGACGCAGCACCGTCGTACCCGCCCGCAGCGGAAACTTGTCCACGATCTGGCGGATGTTCTGCGTCCACGCCTTCTCCAGCTCCGCCTTCAGCACCGGGTCGGCCTCCGCCTCCTTGCTGGTCACCGCCATCCGTATGGCGTAGATGAGGAACCGCTGCTCCAGCGCGCCGTTCTGCCGCATGGACGAATGGAAGTAGTTCGCCGCGCCGACGGCCACGATCATGGTGGACAGGTGCGGCGGGTTCATCGTCGCCAGCGCCGCCTGGTCGCTGCCGCAGTACGAGTCGCCCATCGTGCCCACCTTGCCGTTTGACCACGACCGCGTGCCTAGCCACTCGACGCAGTCGAAACCGTCCGGCGCCTCGTGCGCGAACGGATACCACTCCCCTTCCGACCTGAACCGCCCCCGCACGTCCTGGATGACGCACACATACCCCCGCCGCGCGAAGTACTTACCCTTGGTCACGTTCACTGCCGACTGCTTGTCGTACGGCGTCCGCTCCAGCACCACCGGAAATTTGCCGCCCGCCCGCTTGCCGTCCGTCGCCGGGTAGTAGATGTCCGTCGCCAGTTTCACCCCGTCCCGCACCGGCATCATCACGTTCCGCTCCCACACCACCCCGTACTCCTGCTGCGACCCTTCGTATGCTTTCGACTTCGTAGCCATCTTCTATTCTGCCCCCTGTTCCTTATCTATCTATTTTGACCACCATTACTATTTTGATTGTTGACACGGCAATATTTACAGTTTTACACTGCATTCACTGAAATCTAGGAGTTCGACATGGGAGAATCAGCTAGGGCTATCCAACACTTGATTGGTAGATTACCGCCTGATGAGCGAAGAGAGGTCTTTTTGCAGATTATCCACGACCCCGCAATCCAACAACTGCAATTGTCGCAGTTGTTTGCTGCAAGTCTAGCAAAAATTCCAACCAGAACGATAGAGCCAGCCAACTCAGG
>JAQBWG010000016.1 GCA_027625225.1 Chloroflexota bacterium
GTTTCGTTAGCTGCTTTTAGTCCACGCAGGAGCATGTCGCGGTCGAGGCAGGGGCGTGCGCCGTCGTGAATGATTACCCATTCGGCGTCAGAGACACGCTCAAGGCCGTTGCGGACGGAGTCTTGTCTGCGTTCGCCGCCTTGGCAGATCTCGCGCACTTTATGCCAGCCCCGATCGGCTACGAGCCGGCGTGCGTGGTCAAGGCTGCCGGGAGCCAATACGAGGACTATGTCGTTCACTTCGGGGCTATCGTCGAGGACTTGTATGCCGTGTGCAAGCAGGGGGCGCCCAGCAACTTCAGCGAACACCTTGTCCACGCCGTTCATGCGGCGGCTTGCACCAGCGGCCACGACGATGGCGGCGGTGCGTTGATGTGTAGGGCTGGCATCTTTGGTATTCATAGCTGTGCCGGATAATCATACACCACCGTGCATGCCGTGATGCCGCCGTGCCGGTCAAGACGTGAGGATGATGAAGCAGGTGACATGTGACACGAGATGTGCGAGGCTTTTCCGAGGTTTTAGATAGTAGTCATGGTAGAATTCAACAAGCCACACAGGTGGCATGGTAGGGGGAAATGGCAAGAAATTACTGGATGCTCGTGCAGACTGCCGAGAACTTCGAAATTTCCAAAGGTTTGGGATTTACGCTTCATGGAGTCGGTCCCAAGTACAGGAAACGTGCCGACCGAATGCAGCCCGATGACAGGGTTCTGTATTACGTAAGCGGCGTCAACAAGTGGACTGTTGCAGCAACGATCACGTCGAAGAGCTTCGAGGACAATGCGCCGATTTGGAAATCTTATTCCAACCGGGATGACTTTCGGCACAGGGTAAAGATACAGCCGACGATTATTCTGCAGGAGTCGGAGTATATTGATGCCATGATTTTGGCTCCGCGTTTGAGTTATGTGAAAAAGTGGGTTCCCGATATGTGGCCGTTAGCGTTCGTGGGTAGCCTGCATCTTTTACCTCAAGCTGACTTTAAGCTGATTGAAGACGAGATGAAGAGGCTTGTTTCGTATCGCACTAAGCCGTTATGGACCGGCCCAAATTCAAAACCTGCCGAGTCTGCGCCAACCCTCGATGTGCATAATAGTACGGCAACTGCCACCGAGCAGGCTTCTGAAATCGCAGAGCCGGTGCAGGCAGACGAAGAAGAACAGCGCGCGAGCGCGTAAGCTTCTCTTCGTCTTTTAAGAGACCCGTTCGGCCTTTTCCGGTACAAACACCCCGTCGTCGTAGAACTGGTGCAGTTGTTCCATGAACTCCTGAGGAATGTCCTCGGCGTCTGACGTCGCCGCGAATTCCTGGAGTTGAGGCATATTCGTGATGTTGGGGAGCACTGACGCCACCAGCGGCTCAGACAGAGGGAACTTGATGGCGATTTGGCCGATGCTCGCACTCAGGTTCTCGGTCAAGAATCCGATGTGTTCGAGGGTCTTGAGCATGGATGTGAGCCATTCGCGCCTGCGGAAACTCCGGTGGTCGGACTCGTCGAAGACGGTGTCTTTAGTAAAGGTGCCATCGAGTAGTCCCGAGGCGTGGGGCACGCGGGAGAGCAGTCCGGTGTTGTGCTCGCGGGCGGTGGGGAAGAAACGGCGGCAGGCTGCTGCTCGATGATGCTGTAGATGATTTGCATGGTGGCGACCTTGCGCTCTTCCATCGAGGCGACGCCTTCGTCGTACCAGCCGATGTCGGGCCCCAAAGCTACGGCGTAATGCCGGAGTTTGCCTTCGGATACGAGTTCTTTCAGCGTTTCAAACAGGTCATCGCTTTCGATAGCGGTGAGCCGTGGGTTGTGTAGCTGATACAAATCAATGTAGTCGGTTTTCAATCGGCGCAGACTTTGCTCGCAGGCGTACCGCACGAACTCAGGGTCCCATTTCTGCGGGCGCTCGGTGTGGCCGACGCGCGGAGTCTTGTCGTAGATGTCGTAGCCAAACTTCGTCCCCAAGACGATGTCGTGGCGGTTCTTCCCCAGAGCTTTAGCAAGAATCTCTTCACCATATCCGTCGCCGTAGGTATCGGCGGTGTCGAACAGGTTGATACCGAGGTCAAGAGCCTTGCGTAGTAGCTTGACGCCGGTGTCTTCGTCTATCTTTCCCCACCAGTTGGTGCTGACGGACCAGACGCCGAATCCCACTTCTGAGACGCTGAGGTCGGTGGAGCCGAGCTTGCGGTACTTCATGCTCCGACCTTTACGCTGGTGGCCACGCCAACGAGTGCGTTACGAATCGCTCCGGCCTGCTTCTCATAGTCGGCGTCCGATAAGACGGGGTTAATCTGTCCCATGGGAACGACCTGTCTGAGGTCAACCCACGATTTGCATCCGGCAAACTCGTCGAGAATGGGTAGTGCCTGAGGCTGTGTGAGCTTGTAGATGCGCAGCAAGGCTACCGTCAGCGGCTGTTTGGGTCGCCAGTGGAGGCGCTTTTCGGCGTAATCGTCGGTCCAAATGTGGTAGTCGGATATGCGTGTAAGCGCATCGGGGTCGGAGGTCTCGAACATATCGGTGACGATGGCGAAGCAGGATAAGGTTATCAGGCCGTCCACATCGTTCTCGATTTCGGTCTTTTGCAGGTCGGGATGGTACGCTTCTTTGACCAGTTCGGCCTTCTGGTGTTCGTAGGTCGGGAAAAGGAGGAATTCGGGATGTACGACGCGGAACTCCTTGTCGTCTTTGTGAATACCTCCTTTGCGCAGGATGAGTATCTGTTCGCCCTGTATGAGCGCATTCACGGCCACGGCCCACTCTTTGAGTCCGAGCGAGCTTTCAGCCGGTAGGAGATTCAGCATTATTACCTCGAAATATCAGGTTTACCTGTTCGATTATAGCTGTCGATAGGCGGCGGGTCGAGGTAAGGAGCGATAGGAATAACCTTGACTTTGCCCCCTCGTTAGCTACAATCGGCAGCACCCCTAACTATTCGGAGTATGTGATTCATTGGCCAACCAGCCGCCCAAATCGTCCCGGTCAGGACGTCCTCGACGCGGGAAACGTACGAGGACTCAAGTCACACAGGAACGTGCCCAGCAAGACTCTTCGGATAGTTTCCCGGAGTCGAAGCAGGCGGTTATCGATAGGGAATCCACCTGGCTGTTGCTCATAGTCAGAGCGTTATTGCTGGACCGAACCCTATACCATGAGCTTCGCCGTCGGCCTGCAGCATCATTCACAGCATTGGGCATAGTAGCGCTCGTCGGCATTGCTTTTGCGGTGGGTGTCCGGAACGGTGTTGGTGATACGCCAGTACTCAATCTAGGTGGCCAACCCTTCATAACCTCATTGTGGCGTGTGAACTACATCGTGTTCGGGTGGGTCATCTGGTCGTGGGAAGCGATTCTTATTGGGCGGTATGCCTTTGGGAGCGACGCTACAGTTCAGCAGATGCTACGGGCGATTGGGTTTGCACTTGCGCCAGGGCTCTTATTTTTTGCGGTGCCCGTACAAGGAACCGCAGGAGTCGTGATTTATTACCTGACGATTGTTTGGATTCTTATCAACGGAAGCCTGGCGGTCAAAGAAACGTTGGGTCTGGGATGGTGGAAAGGTGTAACAGCCGGAGCCTTCGGTTGGCTGCTGGTGTACATCCTGATGTTGAATTTTCTCAACACCATTTCCACCGAAGCGGTCGAAGAGGTGCCTGTCGAGGCGTAGCCTAGCCTAGCTTTCCAGTATTCCTAATAATGCCGTAGCTTTTCCTCCCAACATCCTTAGTGCGTTTGCGGTTGTTACCCGCTGCACTTCGTCCACTTCCATGCCTTTGAGTTCGGCAAGCTTCACCGCGATGTCGGCCAGATGGCGGGGTTCAGTCCAGTTCTCACGTTTCTTTTTGAACGGCTGGGGAAAAGTGTCCGTCTCCAGGACGATGTGCTCAAGCGGTACGTCTTTGGCCACCCGTTGAAGCTCTGGCAGGTGCAAGAGCGGCCGGGCGAGCGAGATGTACATACCCATGTCAATGACCGATCGTGCGGTGGACTCGTTCCCTTGAAAGTAGTGCATCGCGCCGCCGACTTCGTATGCCTGTTCCTCGCGCAATACCCGCAGCGTGTCGGTGTGTGATTCGCGGCTGTGGAAGACCACAGGCAGTGCCAATTCACGCGCTAGTCGTATTTGTTCGCGGAACGCCTGAAACTGCGTCGCCCGGTCTGGAGCGCCCTCCATGTAGTCCAGCCCCACCTCGCTCATCACCACCACCTTTTCGGATGACAGAGCTGTTTCTTTGAGCTCGGTGTACGTGGGTTCATCTACCGGGCCAGTGAGGTCCATTGGATGAATGCCAACGCCCGCAAACATCTTGGGGAACGTTTCCGCCAGATAAACGGCGCGCTTCGAGCTTTCGGGTGTCGTTCCGGCGGTGATGATGGCGCTCACGCCGACTTGCTCCGCACGCGCCAATATCTCGCTGACCTCGGCATCGCTGAAGTCGTGGAGATGCGCATGGCAATCGATAAAACGAGGGATTGTAAGCGCGCTGACGGACATGTCGGGCACGATTATACTTGAGGCAGCCGCTTACGGGACGGGTAGGGGATGATTCGGGCGTTTATATCCAATCGAGACCGGATGCTTTTTGTGATTGCCCTACTGGTTTTTTTTGCCCTTGCAGCTTGTTCCGATACTAGTGCTATGTCTCCACCAACCGCCGTGGTTCCTACATCCGCTTCCACTGTAGGTATCTCAGGCATAGCATACGGTGGCACTTTACGTCTGGCCACGCGAGAAGCGCCGGTACACTTCGATGTGCACTTCGACGCCTCGACTGCGCTGTCGACGTGGGGGCCGGGGCTTGAATATAGCCGACTCATGCGGTTCACGACCGGCCCCGACGTGGTGCTGCCCGGCCTAGTCGTCGAATGCGAGTTGTGTGAACGGTGGGTTATGGAGGATGACCGCACGTTTCTATTTGAGTTGCGTGAGGGCGTGCGGTGGCACGAAGGGGAGTTGGTTGACGATCGCACTCTGAACGCTGGTGACGTTGTGTACAGCTATGACCGCCAGCGGAGTCCCAGCGGGCCGAATGCGGGTTTGCTGGCTGCCGTGGATGGAGTCGAGGCGGTGGGCGAATTTGCCGTTCGCATTACGCTGGCCGTGCCGGACGCTGACTTTATGCTCGGCCTGGCCGATGCTCGCTCGAAGATTGTTGCGCCCGAAACGGTCGCGGTGAACGGCGATTTGCGGAACGGCCCGATCGTGGGAACCGGCCCGTGGAAACTCGCGAGCTTTAGCGACTTTGCATACGTATTTGAACGCAATCAGAGCTATTTCGAAGACGGTTTGCCATATGCCGATGGCCTGGAAGTACATATCATCCCCGACCAAGCCAACCGCTATGCGGCTTTCCGGGTCGGGCAACTCGACATCGTGGATATGGAGCCGAATCAGTGGCAGGATTTGCTCGACGACAAGCCGGATGCGCCGTCGTTGTTCGCGCGGGAAACGGGTACGGGAATGGAGCTGGGAATCAATGCCAGCCGCGAGCCGTTCGACGACCCTGCCGTGCGCCGTGCCGTGTTCCAGGCACACGATCCGTGGAACGCCATCGAGGACATCTGGGATGGTGCCGCTTATGTCAGCCCGGGGTTCCCGATTTCCGATCCGTCGTGGCTATTAGAGCGCGACGAACTGGCAGCGGTCTTTGGCAATCCCGAACAGGCTCGCGAGGCCGTGCGAGGCGTAGACAGACCAGTAGTCATTAGGGTAGGGAATTATGGTCAGAGTTACCTCGACCACGCTGCCCGGCTTGCCGAAGAGATGCGTGCGGTCGGGTTCGACGCAAGCATCGAGATAGTAAATCAGCGATTATTCGGCGATGCTGTGTGGTTTGGTGGGGATTATCAGATATTCCTTGGCCCGGTGCCGCTCATCACGACGCCCAATGCTTATTTGTTTGGCACGCTGCACAGTGCGGGCGTGTGGAACACAACTGGACTCGCCGACGCCAACCTTGACCGACTTATCGAGCAGCAGGCTGTCGAGTACGACACGGCAGTGCGTCGTGGACTGGTGCAGGACATCCAGCGCTGGATGCTCGACCAGGCGGTGCGGTACATGCCCGCTACACGCATTTCCATCTGGACGTGGCAGCAGAACGTGCGGGGGTTTCACCCTAACTTTGCGGGATTCGAGTACTCGCACTGGTCGAACGTGTGGTTCGAAGGAGGGTAGGGGTTAGCCTGCCAGCGCGTCCTCAAGTGTAGACCAAGGCAACAGTGCGCACTTGATGCGGACAGGGAATTCGCGCACGTGTTCCAGCACGGTTAGTTCCCCGAGATCCTCGCGTTCATCATCGGATGGCGCATCGCCTTTCAGCATCGCCCGGAACGTTTTTGCCAGTTCTACGATGTCGGAGCGGGACTTGCCCGTGAGGGCTTCGCTCATCATGGAAGCAGATGCACGGTTGATGGAGCAACCGACGCTCTGCACGCCGACGCGCGCGGCCTGGTCGTCGTTCAGTGCGATTTGTAGGTGCACCTCGTCGCCGCAGAACGGGTTCACGCCGTCGGCGCGAAGGTCTGCGGGCTCTACGGTGTCGCTGTTACGGGGAGTGCGGCAGTGGTCGAGCACCACGTCGCCGTACAGGTCATCGAGTTCGTTTTGCGCGTTTTGCGCCATCGCCGAAGTACCTCAGGGCATCTTTCAGGACGGACACCAGCTTGTCCACTTCCTCTTCCGTATTGTAAACGTACAGGCTGGCCCTGGCAGTAGCCACAAGGCCCATCGCGCGCATGAGCGGCATGGTGCAGTGGTGGCCGGTGCGGATGGCGATGGCTTCACGGTCGAGGAATGTTCCCAGGTCGTGAGGGTGTATCTCGCTGTTGTGGAAAGGAAGGATGCCGCCCCGGATGTCCACGTCCATGGGGCCCAGTAGGTCGATTTCCTCGATCTTCTGCATCTCGGTGAGTGCGTACTCGGTGAGCTGCGCCTCGTGCTTGCGGACGTTGTCCATACCCAGGTCGGACAGGTAGTCCACCGCTGCGCCCATCGCGATGGCGTCGGCGATGTTGGGCGTGCCAGCTTCGAATTTCATGGGTAGGTCGTTCCACGTCGCCCGGTCGTTCCACACCTCAAGCACCATCTCACCGCCGCGCATGAACGGTTCCATCTCTTCCAAGATGTCCATCTTCACGTACAACCCGCCGATGCCGGTCGGGGCCATCATCTTGTGTCCCGAAAAGGCCATGAAGTCGCAGTCCAGCTCCTTCACGTTTACCGGCATCTGAGGCACGCTTTGTGCACCGTCCAATAGCACTTTCGCGCCAACGGCGCGGGCCTTTTTGGTGAGCATCTTTACGGGATTGATGGTGCCCAGCGAGTTGGACACGTGGCAAAACGCAACCAGCTTGGTTTTGGGAGTGATGTAAGAATCAATGTCCGAGACATCAAGCGTCCCCTCTTTGGTTAGGGGGATGACTTTCAACACTGCTTGCTGGTCTTGTGCAACCTTCTGCCAGGGCACGTGATTGCTGTGGTGTTCCATTTGAGTGACCACGATTTCGTCACCGGGGAGGATATTGTCACGTCCCCAGGTCATTGCCAGGAGGTTGATGGACTCGGTGGTATTCCGGGTCCAGATGACCGACTCGGCCTTGGGCGCGCCGATAAACTTGGCGACTTTGTGCCGCGCCTCTTCGTACTTGTCGGTGGCCTCCATGCTCAGCGCGTGGACGCCGCGGTGGACGTTGGAGTTGTACTGCTCGTAGTAGTCGGTCAGCGCCTGGATGACGATCCTCGGCTTCTGCGAGGTGGCCGCGTTGTCCAAGTAGACCAAGGGCTTTCCGTATACCTCGCGCTGGAGAATAGGAAAATCCTTGCGTATCTCGTTCACATCAAACATGTATGTATCCTCTCCTCCTCCTGTATACGGGGGAGGGGGTAGTTCGTTAAATCTCGACTTCTAGATCGTCGCCATTGACCTGGACTTTGAAGACGTCCACCGGTGCCACAGCGGGCGGATTGGTGGGTTGACCTGTTGTCACATCGAACATGGAGCCATGGCATTCACACTCGATGCTGTTGCCCTCGATGGAGCCGCCGGCCATGTTGCATTCGGCGTGCGAACATAGGTCGTCAATCGCGTGGAATTTGCCATTAATGTTTACAACACACACGACACGGTCGCCCACGTCGTAGGACTTGGAGGTGCCGGATGCGACCTCAGTGATTTTCCCAATCTTTTGAAACGCCATTACTCCACCTCAAAAAATGTTTTACTTCCGGTTATCCGGCTACCGCAATCTCCTGGAGTTTGGCAGCCGATACACGTTCGAGTAAGTCCTTGATGCTGGTTGCATCGAGGATGCGCTTGGTCGCCTCCTCCACGATGCTCCACACCTCGCGCTGGGTACAGTTGGCGTAGATGCCACAGTTCTGCAGGTCGTCCAGACACGATACGAGCGACGATGTGCCACCGAGATGCTCTACAACCATGCCCATGCTGATGTCCTCTGGTGGCTTAGCCAGGCTGTGTCCGCCCTGCGGTCCACGTTGGCTGGCCACCAACCCGCCCTTGCTCAGGGTCAGTAGCACCCGTGCCAGGAAAGGCTCGGGGATGCTCTGACGTCTGGCGATGTCCGCAGTGCGGATAGGAGCCTCCGCGGCATGTTCTGCGAGGTCTACCAACGCCCTGATTCCGTAGTCAACCTGTACCGGTACGTGCATGACTCACCTCCTGGTGGCTACTCGGTCGAAACCTTTTCACCCTCGGCCTTCAGTGCAGACTCCAGTGTGCGCCATGACAGGATTGCGCACTTGATGCGCGTGGGGAACTGCGTCACGCCGGCCAGCACTTCCAGGTCGCCTAGTCCGTCCGCTTCGTACTCTTCCATTCCTCGGGTCGTCATCTTGTGGAACGCGGTGAACTTCGCCTGAGCCTCGTCCATCGTTTTGCCTTTGACAGCTTCGGTCATGAGAGATGCCGATGCCTTGGAGATGGCACAGCCCTTACCGACAAATGCCGCGTCGGTGATGACATCGTTCTCGATTCGCAGGTACAGCGTAAGTTGGTCGCCGCAGAAAGGGTTGAATCCCTCGGCTGTCCTGTCGGCGTTCTCAATCTCGTGAAAGTTGCTGGGACTGCTCCCGTGGGCCATCACGAGTTCTTGGTAGAGTTCGTCCATCTCGGTCATCGTGTTTAGTTCCGACCGGGCCGTTTCATCTGGAACGTATACGCGGGCAAGGACTCGACGAAGTAAGTGTCCATGTAGTCTCTGAAGCCGTCGAGGGGGATACCGTCGATGACTTCGTGGGCGAACCCCTGAATGAGGTAGCGGGTGGCTGTCTCCATGTCGAGACCTCGACTCAGCATGTAGAAGATGACGTCGTCGGACACCGCGCCGGCCGTTGCGCCGTGCGCGCACTTCACGTCGTCGGCGTAGATGAGCAGCATGGGCTTGGTGTTGATTCGGGCGTTCTCGGAAAGGATGAGGTTTTTGTCAGACTGGTTGGCCAGGACTTTCTGGGCGTCCTTGTGGACGATGACCCGACCGCTGAACACGGCTTTTGATTTGCCAGCGAGGATGCCCTTGAAGAACAAGTCGCTGTTGGTGTGCGGCTTCAGGTGGTCGATGTTGATGTTGTTGTCTATGTGCTCGCTGCCGTCGGTTAGGTAAAGGCCTTTCAACGTGCACGCCGCCCCCGGGCCGTCGAGCGCGACGTGGATCTGGTTGCGTGCAATGGAAGACCCTCGCGCGAACGAAGTCGAGTTGAAGGTGCTGTCTTTACTTTGGTGCACCTGCGTGGTGGTTATGTGGTAGGCCTGTGCAGCTTCTCGCATGAGTCGGAAGTGGTCGACCTGCGCGCCATCTTGCAGCACGATTTCGGCCACGCCGTCTGTGAAATATCCATTCTCAGTAAGGGATATGTAACTCTCCATGAGCGTTGCCTTGCTGTTCTTGCCGACTACAACGAGCGAACGCGGGTATGCCACGAACGGTTCGGAGCGTTCGGACGATACAAACAACAGGTGTACGGGTGGAGTGTCTTCAGTGTTGTCGGCTATCTTCACCAGCGCACCGTCTCGTAAGAACGCGGTGTTCACGGCGGTGAACCCGTTCTTGTCCGACTCTACATAGCGTCCCAGGTGTTGCTCGATAAGTCCCTTTTCGGAATCCAGTGCGGCGTCCAGGTTCGAGACGGTGACGCCGTTCTTTTGAATCGCGGGCGATGATAGATTCTCATCGAATCGTCCATCCACGAACACCAGGGTCGTCCACTTATCGTCCCAGGGAGCAATCGCCTTAAGCTGTTCTTTTGTGACACTATCCGCCGAAACCTTGAACGGGTAAGTAAATGCCTTGCGTGCGATAGGGCCGACGTTGGTGAAACGCCATTCTTCGTTGCCCCGGGTCGCGGTGGGGAAGCCAGTGGCGTTGAAGGTCGATAGGCCGGTGGTTCTGATTTCGTTCAACCATGTATGGCCGTTTGCTGACTTCTTGAATGTCTCAAAGTCAGCAAGGTACTGGTCGTACTTTTCCCGTTTTTCTACCTGTTGTGTCATGCTAGCCTGCCGCCGCCGTTTCTTTCACCCAATCGTAGCCCTTCGACTCCAATTCGTGCGCCAGTTCGGGGCCGCCTGAAACGGCGATGCGACCGCTTACGAGTACGTGCACGAAGTCAGGCTTGATGTAGTTCAAGAGCCGCTGATAGTGCGTCACCAACAGGATAGACCGTTCCGGTCCACGACGATTGTTCACTGCCTCTGCAACTGTCTTCAGGGCATCAATATCCAGACCTGAATCGGTCTCGTCCAGCAGCGCCAGCTTGGGGTTGAGCAGTGCGAGCTGAACCATCTCATTGCGCTTCTTTTCGCCACCGGAGAAGCCTTCGTTCATGGCACGCTTGGCCAGTTCGGGCTTTAAGCCCATCTCGATGGCTGCGGCTTTGTACATCTGGTCGAATTCGCGAGCGCTAACTTCTGTCTCGCCGCGATGTTTGCGGACTGCGTCCACGGCGGCCTTGAGGAACTGCCATGGACGCACTCCAGGCAACTCAAGGGGATACTGGAATGCGAGGAACATACCTTCGCGTGCGCGAACCTCAGGCAGCATAGCCAGCACATCCTGGCCGTGAAGAAGCACTTCACCGGAGGTTACTTCGTAATCGGGCCTGCCGGCGATGACGTTCACCAGCGTGCTTTTGCCGCTACCGTTGGGCCCCATGATTGCGTGCACCTCACCAAGATTTACGGTCAGGTCCACACCTTTTAAGATTTCGGTGTTGGTTCCCGCGACGACCACGTGGAGGTCGCGGACTTCTAGTAGGGGCTGCTTGGCCCCGTTATTCGATGCCATGTTTTAGCCTACCGTCCCTTCCAGACTTACTTTGAGGAGTTGCGATGCTTCCATCGCGAACTCGAAGGGCAACTCCTTAAAAATGCCCCGGCAAAAGCCGTTGATGATGACGTAATGAGCCTCTTCCTGGTCGAGTCCACGCTGCTGACAGTAGAAGAGCTGGTCATCGCTGACCTTGGAGGTAGATGCCTCATGCTCCATACGGGCAGTAGGATTACGCACCTCGATGTACGGCACGGTGTGCGCGCCGCATTTGTCACCGACAAGAAGCGAGTCGCACTGGGTGAAGTTGGTCGCATTCTCGGCCGTCGGGAGTATTTGCACCAGGCCGCGATAGGTGCTCTGTCCCTTGCCGGCGGAGATGCCCTTGGCAACGATAGTGCTCTTGGTGTTCTTGCCGATGTGAATCATCTTGGTGCCGGTGTCAGCCTGCTGGTGGTTGTTCACGAGGGCAACGGAATAAAACTCGCCGATAGAGTTGTCGCCTTGCAGGATGACACTGGGGTACTTCCAGGTGATGGCGGAACCGGTCTCGACTTGTGTCCAGGAAATCTTGGAGTTGACGCCCTGGCACTTGCCGCGCTTGGTGACGAAGTTGTAGACGCCACCCTTACCTTCTTTGTCGCCTGGGTACCAGTTTTGCAGCGTCGAATATTTAATCTCGGCGTTATCCAGAGCCACGAGTTCAACCACAGCGGCGTGGAGTTGGTGGCTTTTGCGCATGGGCGCGGTGCAACCCTCCAGGTAACTAACGTACGAGCTATCCTCGGCGATGATGAGCGTTCGCTCGAACTGCCCCGAATCCAAGGTATTGATACGGAAATACGTCATCAATTCGATAGGGCAGCGCACGCCTTTTGGGATGTACACGAACGAACCGTCGCTGAAGACCGCGGAATTCAGGGCGGCGTAGTAGTTATCGGTGTAGGGGACGACGGAACCGAGGTACTTTTTCACAATCTCCGGCACGCGTTTTACGGCTTCGCTGACGGAACAGAAGACGACGCCGTGTTCCTCCAGCATCTTTTGGTACGTCGTGGCTACCGAAACGCTGTCGAAGACTGCGTCCACGGCGACCTGGGACGGTGCGCCAGGCGGCCTTACTCCGTCCTCCTCGCCTGGTTCGCCTTCTTCCTCAACTACTCCGGCAAGCTTCTTTTGTTCCTGAATGGGGATACCTAATTTATCGAAGGCTGCGATAAGCTCAGGGTCCACTTCATCCATACTCTTGGGGCCGTCGCCCTGCTTTTTCGGGGCGGAGTAGTAATGCATGTCCTGAAGATCAATCTTAGGATACTTAATCATCGCCCAGTCCGGCTCTTTGTCTTGGATGGTTAGGAAGTGCCGATAAGCCTTGAGGCGCCACTCGAGCAGCCACTCTGGCTCCTCTTTCTTCTGGGAAATAAACCGAACGACATCCTCACTCAGGCCTTTGGGTGCAGTCTCTGATTCAATATCGGTCACGAAACCCCAACGGTAGTCCTGGTCGAGGTCTTTGGATGAAGTTTTTCTCGAAATTACTTTAGGCGAGGTCACAAACACCGCCTCCCTTCTCGTTTTCCTCGTGTGAGTTCTCGCTTGGCGAGAGGTTGTTGACGAAATCCATCAAGAATACTCTCTATCAGGATACATACGGAGAGCTTCAGTTTCAACAGTCAAAAACATATTTGAGAAGAATCGGTTAGTAATCTAGAGGTTAGGCTACTGTCTGAGTCGCGGAGAAACGGCTTGCGAAGGCCAGCCAAGCATCTCGGGAGGTGTGTTTAAATTTGATTCCAAGGTCTTTCCTAATCTTTTCGGTGCTGGCTGTCCAGGGATACTGGATAAACGCGAGGCCGGCGGCCGGCGATTCGGATTGGAGCCTGAGTCGCCAGGTAGCCTCGGTGATGCCGTAGAGCAGGGCAGGAGGAAGCTTCAGGACTTTGCGGTTGAGGATTCGTCCCATCTCGCTCCAGCGCACGACTCCGTCTCCCGCCACGTTGTACAGCCCCGCCACATTATGGCGGATGCAGTGCACCATCACCTCGTCAAGGTCCTCTTCGTGTAACAGCTGCATAGGTGGATCAAAGCCCTTGAGAGCAACGAGGATGGGTTTGGAAAAGGCTCTGGAGATAAAGTTATCGGCACTTGGCCCCAAGACAGGGCAGCCTCTTAAAATGACGGCCTTGATTTCAGGATGACCCTCTGCGAACTCTCGGAACACCTTTTCGGTGAGGGCCTTGTCGCGTCCATACTGAAAACCCTCTACGGGTCGTACAGGGGCTTCTTCAGTCAGATTGGGCGGGTTATCTGGATGGGCGCCGTAGACAGTGGTGCTACCGAAATAGATGAGTTGGCGAATATTTGCAGTAGCAGCAGATTTTAGTACCTGACGTGTCCCCTCGACATTGACCTTGCGGATGGCTTCTTCATTGTGGCCAGGTTCGAGAACAAACGCGAGATGAACGACAACGTCTATTCGGTGTTCTTCGAACAAGTCGCTCATCGGCGAAGTGACACTACGCTTTACGTAAGTAACTTTGGGTGAGGGTGGGGTAGAGAGTGGTCGGATGTCTATCGCGAGGATGTTTTTAATCCAGTCCTCACGTTCCAATCTCCGGATGAGGCCGGTACCAATGTATCCGGATGCGCCGGTAACGGCGATGTTGCTGGCTTGCTCGGTCATTTCACCATGTCGGTAAAGTCGAATCGCAACGTACCCAGCCCGGGGACATCAAAACCCATCTTAATCTTATGGGCCCCGGGTTCGAGTTTGGTTCCTACAGCACGGATGGTCAGGGTTTTGTTCATGGCGAGGGTGAAGGTGTTTTCTTTCGAGACGTCAGAGAATTTCATCTCTTTTCCGTCTTCTAAAGAGAAAGTGGTGGAGTCCAAAGCAATCTCTTCTCCGTCTGCGGTCAGTGGCTGCATCTTGTATGCGTAACCTGAGCCAAGGCCGTTTTTGAGATTAAATTCGAAGCCTTCGCCCGTAGATTTGAGACTCTGTTTGACATAGAGCCTTCTTAACAAGAATCCAGGAACTGTTACCACGATGTTAGACCCCTTAGTCGGTTTCGATGTCGAATGTAGAATCTCAGCTATGACATTCTACTGTGTTGGAAGCCCCCGGCGCATCCGATAAACGGCGCTTTCACGTTCGATAGTATCTTCGGAAAGCGGATTCACTTTGCCCGTAAGCGAGGCCATAGTGAAAATGTGAGCCACGCGTTCTATGAGTATGCAAACGTTGAGCGCCTCACGCAGGTCGCGTCCCACTCCAACAGCGCCGTGACTTCGGATGATTGCCCCTGCCCTATCGCCCAATGCGTCGCAGACGTTGTCGGCTAACTCCTCGGTACCGGGAAAGGCGTAGTCGGATACCTTCACCGGGCCGCCGAGCGAGACGGCCATTTCATCCAAAAGGACTGGTATCTCCTCGCCGGTCACAGCCATGACGCTGGAATGTAAGGCATGAGTGTGGACGATAGCACCAACGTCGGCACGGCGCGTATAAATGCCTACGTGGAGAAGGGATTCGGACGAAGGGGCAAGTTCGCCTTCGATGGTGTCGAGTTCGTAGTCGCATACGACGATGTCTTCGTCCTTAAGGTCGTGATAGGGTTTCCCCATCGGAGTTATAGCCAGTAGGGGAGGCGAGTCCGGCTCGGCGATGCGTAAACTAACGTTGCCGCTCGACGCGCTAACGAGGCCGATGGCCGCCATCTCGCGGGCAATTTGAGCTACAGCCGTCCGCTTGGATATCCAATGTGTTTTGGTCACAAAGCAATCCTTTTTAGTTTCTCGGCAGCATCAAGCCAGTTTATATAGTATTCATCATATTCGTATCGGATGTCTTCTTCTAATTCGATAATTTCGAGCCTGTCCCGCGCTGATGCTGCCGCCTGTGCCAACGAATCGTAGTGGCCAAGCGCGGTTGTTGTGTAAAAGTACGCTCCTAGTGCACTGGTGGCGGTCTCTTTTGCTACCAGCACGTTCCTCCCCAATACGTCTGCTAGCACACGGACAAACGCTTCCGAACGGCTCATACCGCCCCCCAGGGCGATGGTGGATGCTTTCGTTTTGGACAACGTCTCGACCTGTTCAAGGTTCGCCCGGATAGTGTACGAAGCTGCTTCAAGTACGCCTCGCACGAGATGACCCGGGCTTTTTTCGTGAAGGGTAACTGGTGTAGGAAACAGTAGGCCGCCAGTATGCAACCCGACGTGCCGCATGTCCATGCGTGGCGGACCCAGTACGGCTAGGGTACCTTCCGCACCGGGTGGTATGACGCTGGCTGCCGCATCGGCCTGCTCGAACGCGTCTGGTCTGTTCTGCCACAGGGTGTTTACAAGCCAGGAATAGCCGTTGCCTATATCTCCGGCGCTGCTTTCGAGTACCCATCGGCTGGGAGCGAGATAGCATCCGGCCCACGTGGCTGCATCAGGGGATAGCACGGGTTTCGTGGTAATCATTTGGATGGGAGCACTCCATCCGGCGACGACTCCGACATCACCTGGATTCCATGCACCAAGACCCAGTAGCCCCGCCTGAGTGTCAGCGCCGCAGACGAAAACGGGCGTGTTCGGCATAAGGCCGGTCTGTTGCGATGCAGGTGTTGAAATTCCACCGCTTGACTCCATGGGGTCCATCAATCGCAATCCGCTGTTGACTGCCAGGCCTAGCTGCTCTGGAAGCGTCGAAGCCCAGACTCCGTGGTGAATGTCGAGATGGCCTGCTTCTCCTGCCAGCGAACGTTCACTCGCAAGATTGCCCGTAAGCTTGTATGCCACCCAGTCGGCGAGGGGCAGGGCGACGGCGATGCGTTCGTATATTCCGGGTTGATGGGTTTGAAACCAACGTAGTTTGGCAGGCGTGAAGAAGAATGACGGAAGGTGGCCCGTAATCGCGTAAACGTCGTCGGCGTGGTCTTCGTCAATGGCTGCGCCCTCGAAGACAGCCCGCAGGTCAATGTTCGGCCCGGCGTAGAGTTCGTGACCGTCTTTGTCCAGAAAGGCAACGCCCTGACGCTGGCTGGTAATGCCTACCGCTTCAACCCGATTAAGGTGTACATCTTTCAGTAGGCTCTGCAGAGCTCCGCACAGCAGCATCCAAACTTGTTTAGTGTCGAACTCGCGGGCAAGGTCTGACGCATCCTCTACTTTAGCGTAAGGCCAAGGTCGGGATTGGAGTGCAACGCTCCTTCCTGCTGAGTTGAAAAGATGACATCGGAGAGCGCTGGTTCCAGCGTCAATGACGAGAATGTATTGCTCAGTCATCGTGTTGCCATGCGTTCTGATTGACGAGGTGTAGTGGTTTTTGACCGGAGAGGAAGCGCTGTATGTCGTTTGCCATCATGCGGGAGTGTCGTGCGATGGTCTCCTCAGTCGCACCACCGATGTGTGGGGTAAATACAACGTTGTCTAAGGCAAGAAAAGGGCTGTCGGGAGCGATAGGATGAGTCTCGAAGACGTCAATGGCAGCCCCAGCGATGTGATTGCCACGCAGAACGTCTACGAGCGCGTCTTGCGACGCGATGGTAATGCCTGAGGCGGTTATGAGATAGGCGGAGCGTTTCATGAGCCCGAGGCGCCGGGCATCGAGCATCCCGGCAGTGTCGGATGTCGTCGGAGCCAGAGTCACGACAAAGTCAGATGTAGCAAGCAGGGTGTCGAGATCGGTTAGTCGGATATCAAGGGGAGCTTCTGGGATGAAGGGGTCGTGAGCTAGGACATTCATCTTCAATCCAGTGACTATTTCGGCGAGTCTTCGCCCGATG
>JAQBWG010000254.1 GCA_027625225.1 Chloroflexota bacterium
TTTCTGGTTCGTTTCAGCGGGCCACGGCATGGCGCTCATCACGGTGTTCGCGGTCCTCGTCCATATGGTCCCCCACCTGGTCGAGACGTACGGCTGGAGCAAGACGTCTGCGCAGGCGATGGTGGCGGTCGTGACGACGGCCAGCGTCGTAGGCCAAATCAGCGGCGGCATATTGGGCGACCGATTCAGCAAAACAAAGATCTCCGCAGCATGCATGATCGGCCACTTCAGCGCGTTGATGCTGCTCGCCTTTGGCGGCGCATTCTGGATCGCGCCCGCCGCTATCATCCATGGGCTGTCGTGGGGCACCCGGGGTCCGCTCATGATGGCGATCCGCGCAGATTTCTACGGGCGGCGTAACTTCGGCAAGATCATGGGGTATTCCACCGTAATCGTTATGCTAGGCCCGGTGGCAGGTCCCGTGATCGGCGGGGTATTGAGCGATAAGTTCGGCGGATACACCCAAGCGTTCGCCATCATAGGCCTTGCGACCGGGTTAGGCTCAGTACTGTTCTTGCTGGCCCGCAAGCCTCCGACCCCAAGCAGAGCCGCGTCCCCATCTCCCAGTGAACTCGCGGGATGAAGTACTTAGAACGGCTGATGAACGGAGTTCGATGGATCACCCCGATCGAACGCTGGACGGCAGGCGTGGCCGTAGGGCTAGGTGTGCTAACAGTGGGGTGGATCATCGCCGTTCTGTTTGGCCTCACCTCGATTTCGCTGTCCCCTGGCGAGGTCGTCATCGCGTTCTACGACGCAGTGCAGGAACGCCGGTTCGACGACGCAACTGAATTTCTGTCTGACGCGGCAAAAACGGAACTAGCGGCGCTGTCTGTTGATGAGTACGACACGCTAATGCGCGACCTCACCCACGACTTCACGTCCAGCGAACTCGATTTCCTGGGCGTTCAGAATTTCGGGCGGAACGCAGTGGCTGGCGTACTACAGGATATGCAGCCAGACACTGTGGAATTGCGTGTCGAGGTGCTCGTCAAAGAAGGTCGCCATTGGCGGATCGAGTGGCCGTTGGGGGTCGCCAATTGGACCGAATCTGTAGATCGGTTCGACCCGGCTGCGCGGTTCAGAAGCCCGCGCCAGTAGTTTCTATTCCGACGGCAGCGATACGGCTAGCGGTGGCTGCATCACAAAGTCGGCATCGGTGAACGTCACAACGACGACCAGGTCGTCCCCTAAGGGCGGGCCATCGGCTGAACTCACCACGAACCTAGCCACGACACCGGCGATCGCTTCTTTGGGCGACCCCCCTGCCCGCGCGTAGGCAGTCGTCGCTGCGAGCCCATCAGGCCCTACATACCGCGGGCCCTTGACCACGACAGCGCCCAAGAAGGGACCAGTCTCCACAGACAATATCTCGACGCGCTTGCGCGCAGCGGCGCGCACCTCGATACCACTAACTCCTATGTCTTCGGCTACGTTGAGCAGCACGACGATGTCGTAGCGATCTTCGGTGGTGCTTGAAGCGGTGACAGTCGCGATTGCTCTCGTTGGCCCAGTTACGAGCGTTGTCTCATCCAGTGCGTCCGGCTGGGTGGCGGCACCGGCTCCTGATGCAGCGCCACCCGGAGCCGGACGCACTTCTGAGTCGTCGACCGGCGAAGCGGCCGCTGGGTCGGCAGTTGAGCATCCAACCATCGCGATGGCGAGCGCCGCGACAACGAGCCATCCGAGAGCCATCAACTTACTCATGCCCAGCCCCCAAGATCGCAAGATCACGCAAGTCGACCAAACCATCCCCGTTCAGATCCGCTCGTGCGTCGAACCACTCGCCACCGTCTTCCGTGCCATAGGCGCCGACCAGCAGCAGGACATCAGCAGGGCCAACGGTCCCGTCTCCGTTGATGTCCGAGAGCTCCACGGAAGGCAATCTCCAGTTGGCGGGATCAGCGGCCTCAGTAGTCATCTCGCCGTTGTAGGCGTCTCGGACCAATGCGTGAGTTACTCTCGCCTCACGGGCAGCCTGCGGAGCGCCTACTCGCGGAGAGAGGTCGACCGACACTACACGGTCGCCGTGGAGCATGAGCGGGGAGGCAAGCCCTCCCGTCAAGGTCAGCAAGCCACGCTCTTCATCGATGCGTGGCCGACCGTCGAACCCGGCGGCCCATAACCGGTCCGATATCACAACTGGCCCGACATCGAACCCGTCAATCGGGAGCTCAACCACGATAGAAAAGCCAGAAACAGCGACGTCAGCCTCGATGCTCACGTCGACTGCGGACATGGAAACGCCGTCCACATCGAAGTCGCGACGGGAGATACCGACTACGGCGGTGCCCTCGTCAACGGTGCCTGTTCCATCCAGAACTGGCGTCGGCGTCGGCATCGAAACCTCGGTTGCAGTTGCGGTTGGAGTTGGCCTCGGCTCGCCGTTGTAGAACGGCGGAGTCGGCGTCGGTAGCACGGGAGTCGGCGTCGGGGTCGGCGGTACGGGTGTGGGCGTTGGCGTGCCGGGTTGAGGTGGTGCCACGTCGGTCCAGACGGCGATGCCGCCTATCTCCGGGCGATGCTCGAATATCAGATTGTCGGTGTTCGTCGTTCCGTCGGCCGCGAGGAACCTTATGGTTATCAGTCCCGCATCGGCGGACACTTCCTCTATGCGACGGGTCAATGCCCGGTTGTATGCTCC
>JAQBWG010000255.1 GCA_027625225.1 Chloroflexota bacterium
GCGGCGGTGACGCTCGACCACATCAGCAACGGGCGGTTCGAGATCGGGCTGGGTTCGGGCTGGCTGGAAAAGGAGTACCGCGCCTACGGCATCCCGTTCCCGTCGGTCGGCACGCGTATGGATATGCTGGAGGAGAGCATCCAGATACTCCGCTCGATGTTCCAGGACGAGCGGACGAATTTTCAGGGTGAGCACTTTCAGATGACGGACGCGATATGCCAGCCGAAACCGGTGCAGGAGCGGCTGCCAATGTGGGTGTGCGGGGGCGGCGAGAAGCGGACGCTGCGGATGGCGGCCAAGTACGGCGATAAGTGGAACATCCCCTATCCCTCGCCGGAGGTGTTCAAGCACAAGATGCAGGTGCTGGACGGCTGGTGCGAGAAGGAGGGCCGCGACGGGAGCGAGATACTGCGGAGCGCAAACGTGGGGCTGTTCCTGGGGGCGACGCCGAAGGACGTGCCGAGGAAGCGGCGGGAGTTCGAGGCGATGTTCGGCGAGCGCGCGGCGATTCAGGGCGGCGGGATGCTGATCGGGACGGCGAGCGAGGTGACGGACCGGCTGGGCGAGTACGTGGACGCGGGCGCTCAAAACGTGAACATCGTGATGCGGGCGCCGTTCGATTTCGAGGGGCTGCAGATATTCATCGAGGAGGTCAAGCCCGCCTTCGAGTAGGCGGCTGACGGGATGCGCGTGCGGGCGAGGGTTGCGACGGTCGGTGCCGCGCTGGTGGTTGCGGTGGCCGTGGCGTGCGGCGGTGGTGCGGACGTGGAGCCGCAGACGTTCTTCGTGCAGGTAGGCGCGGAGGACCTGAGCCAGAGCGTGCAGTTCAATGCGTTCCTGCCCGACAACCTTACCATCAACGCGGGCGACACTATCGTGTTTACCAAGCAGACGGCGGAGCAGCATACGGTGACGTTCAACGTGCCGGGGCAGCAGATACCGGACTTCAACAGGTTCACGGACGGCGAGACGGTCATTGTGGAAGCGAACCCCAACTTCTTCCGTCCGGCGCCGCTGCCGGACACTTTGCCGCCGTTCGGTGCGCGTATCAATAGCTCGGTGACGCTGGAAGGCCGTGGTTTCCTGAACTCGGGGTCGATGGAAACGACCGACGATGTGTTCCGAGTGACGTTCGCAAAAGAGGGTGCGTATCCCTACGTGTGCCTGCTGCATCCGAGGGCGATGACGGGCACCATCGTGGTGAACGAAGTGGGGACCGCGTATCCGAAGACGCAGGAGCAGTACGAGCAAGATTCGACGGCGACGGTTGCCGCTTTGCAAGCGTCGTCGCGGGTGGTGCTCACGCGCGCGCAGCTTGGGGTGCTGCCGCCGAGGGAACTGGAGAATGGCGGACGCGAGTTCACGGTGTTTGCGGGCACAGGTGACACGGAGGTCGGGCTCGAGTTCAACCGCTACATCGGGGGCGAAAATCTGACGGTGAAGGCAGGCGATACGGTGACGTGGACGTGGGAGCAGGACACGCCGTTCAGGCCGCACACGGTGACGTTCCTGCCGCCGACGGTGGAACTGCCGCCGGTCATCGTGGAGGTGCCGACGGGCGACGGGCCGCCGCGGATGTTCGTGAACCCCATCGTGGAGAGGCCGACGCACACAGGCGTGGCGGTGTACGACGGGGCGAGCTATTTCAATTCGGGCATCCTTATCAAGGGCGGGCCGACGTTGCAGACCTACAGCCTGCGCTTCAGCACGCCGGGGACGTACAAGTACCTGTGCCTCATCCACGACGGCACGGGCATGAATGGCACGATTACGGTGGTGGAGTAAGTCAACGGAGCGGTTTCAGATTCTCGCCCTTCGACAGGCTCAGGACGAACCGGTTAAACCTCAAGGCAACCGATGCAGATCCACGCCTTCGGCTCCACGCGCATAGACCTTGAACAGCCCCCACATACCCGCCTCACGGTAGGGCTCGCGATGGTCGCCGTACAGGTATTGGCCGGGCAGGCGCGCCTCGCCGCCCGCGCTGGCGATGCGGATGTCCAGCGTTTGCAGTCCGCCTATGAGCATGGAGCTGACGATGTTCGTGCCGTCCAGGCCGGGCTCGAAGGGCCAGGTGTGGCCCTCGATGGTGAACACGTGGGCCTGTTCGCTGACGGGGACGAGCACGTGGATGCGGACGGCATCGCCAGCAAAAGCTTGGAGCACGGGCGTGGACGGGTCGCCGTGGACGACGCTGCGGAAGACGGCGGAGGTGTCGGGATTGCGACGCAGACGGCGGTCGAGGGGCTCGTAGCGGTAGTTTACGGCGACGGTGCCCTGGACGTGCTCGGTGTAGGGCATCTGGTGGGTGCCGATGATTTCGTCCTCGTCGTGCAGCAGCAACACGAAATCGCGGTACGAGTTGCCCGATGTGTGCACGTCGGCTGCCCAGGAGGCTGCCCCAGAGATGTCTTCGCCTGTGTGCGGGTGCGTGTAGGTGGCACCGCGCGGCCCGACGATGATGGCGCCGTAGAGTCCGAGAGACGGGTTTTGCAGGACGTTGCCCCAATCACGCACGAGCGAGGCGGTCTCGCCGATTTCAGGGCTGGCGTAGTAGGTGTAGGCGACGGTGCGGCCGGGCGCGGCAGTAGGCTGCTGTGAGGGCTCGTAGGCGAGCATGTCGG
>JAQBWG010000256.1 GCA_027625225.1 Chloroflexota bacterium
GGGCAACCAGCTCAGGTTCTACTTCGGAGGTAGGAACGCAGCCAATACCCATGTGAGGGAGGGCCCGCGATCACTCGGCGTCGTCGGCATGGCGCAGCTTACAGTGGACAGGTTTGCCTCCCTCTCCGCCGGCTTCATGGACGGGCGGTTGGTGACGAAGCCGATGACGTGGTCGGGGGGAGACATGTTACTGAACGCCTCGACAACGCGATTCCTGGACGCCGACCCAAGGCTGCGCGGGGGCGAGATGTCCGTGGAGGTGTGGGACGACGAGGGCTGGCCGATAGAAGGGTACTCGGGGGAGCATCGCGCGCCGTTCATCGGGAACCATCCGGCGCGGGGCGATTCGGACGCTGCCACGGTCAAGTGGCCCGGCGACCGCAGCCTGAACGAGCTTGCAGGCCGCCGCATTCGCCTGGTGTTTCACATGCGGGACCCGCACCTGTATAGTTTCAGGAGCGGCCTTACTTGAACATACCCACCAGCGGCTCCAACTGTTCGATCCGCTTGGCGCCGACGATGGCGCTGACGACGTTCGGGCGGTCGAGGACCCACTTGACGGCGTATTGAACGGGTTCGAGGCCGAGTTTGGCGGCTTCGGACTCGAACTTCATCAGGCGCTCAAACGTGGCCTGGTCCGGGACCTTCTTCCAGGCCGGGTTCTCGCCTGCGCGACTGTCCGGAGGGGCGTCTTCGCCGGGGTGGTACTTGCCGGTGAGTACGCCGCCGGAGAGCACGGTGTAGGGCGTTACGGCGATATCATACTCGACACAGGCGGGCAGGTATTCGGACTCGGCGGCGCGGTCGAGCCAGTTGAGGGACGGCTGCGCGACTACCGGCCGAGGCCAATCATTGACGTCGCAGATGGTGACCATGTCGTGGATGTGGCGGGCCTCGAAGTTCGAGAATCCCCAGTGCAGCACCTTGCCCTGCTCGATGAGCTTGACCACGATGCTTACGGTCTCAGTAAGCGGTGTGTCGGCATCGCTTTTGTGCAGCTCGTAGAAGTCCACGTAATCGGTCTGGAGGCGCTTCAGGCTGTCGTCTATCTGGTGGATGACGTGCTCGCGGCCCAGGCCGGTCCCCTTATAGCCCTCGCCGCCGACCGGATTTCCGACCTTGGTTGTAACATAGACGCGCTCGCGGCGGCCCTTCAGCGCCTTGCCGAGGATGGTCTCGGCCACTCCGCCCGCGGAGCCCATCGATCGGGCGTAGCCTTCATAGATATCCGCCGTGTCGAAGAAGTTGATGCCGTTGTCTATGGCCCAGTGGACGAGGCGAACGGCGTCGTACTCTCCGACCGGCGTGCCGAAGGTCATGGTGCCGAGGCAGATGGTGGATACTTCGATATCAGTATTTGGGATGCGGCGCAATTCCATGGAGGGTATCTCACTGGCGAATTTGGAGCAATGGAAACCTACCAGACGGGCTTGAACGTGTCAACCTGCGTCCAGGATGGCTTCCAACTGGTCCAGCACGATGATGCGGGGGCAGCGGTCGTACCAGGGGTGGTTGCCGTCGCGGTCCAGCAGGACGGCGCTCATGCCCACCGCGAGCGCGCCCTCGATGTCCGTGGACGGCTGGTCGCCGACGACGACGGTCTCGGCGGCTTCCACACTGGCCTTGCGCAAGGCAGCCTGGAAGATGAGCGGACTTGGCTTCTCAGCGCCGACCTCTCCAGAGGTGACGGCGAAGTCGAGGTAGCCGGTGAGTCCCAGGTCGTCGGTGAGCGTCTTCCCGTCCTCGTTCATGTTGGAGATGAGGCCGAGGGTGAGGCCGCGCTTGCGGAGGCGGATGAGAGCGGGGACCACATCGTCGAAGGGTTTCATGCCGTAAGGGGCTTTGCGAATCTCCTCGAATATCTCCCAGCCGCGCTCGGGCGTGACGGTGATGCCGCAGCCTTCGAGGACGAGCCGCTCGTACTCGCCGAAGAACCGGGAGCGCTCCTCACCGGAACGGAGCCGAAGGGGACGGCGGGCGTTCTCATTGCTCATGAAGGCGTCGGCCCGCGCGTAGCCCTTCACTATGCCTTCCGGCGTGACGCGGTCGCCGAGGCCGAACTTCTCGCAGGCCCGTTTCTGGAGCTCATAGCGGGATGGCGAGAAGCCTGCCAGTGTCCCGTACATGTCGAAGAGGACGGCTTTGATCATGATGGGTAATGATAGCACGATGCGGGAGGCGGGAAGCGCGGTCGATTATGCTGAGTTTGCGAAAAAGTGCTCCATTTTGAGCCATTCTGTTCCGTTTGGCTTTGTTTTCCGTGGAACAGTGTGTTCCGTCTGAACCTGGGCGGGTGGAACAGGTGTGTTCCATGCTGTTCCATTTGGAACACTAACTGTTCCGTTTGGAACAGTTCTATAAAACCTGGAAGCAGTCCCGGTACCTTCGCTGGACAGCAATGGGGCTGTCTTCATATGGATATTCTAGCACAGGCGTTTTGTAGATGCAAGGACTTGCGGAGGCGGTCGGGACGGTTGGTTGTGGCACCAGGACCACGAATGGATACGTGGAGAGGGAAGGGGGACCGGCGTCCACCCTTCCCTCTCCCTATGCCTTGTACCGATTCGGTTTAACTGCGCCGTCAATTCCGTGCAGGAAGGTCTCGTAGGGGCGACCGGCC
>JAQBWG010000257.1 GCA_027625225.1 Chloroflexota bacterium
GGGTGGTATCGGAACCCGCCGAGGGCACGCTTGAATACAACAATGCCGCCATCCCATCACTACCCCACAACATCGATGCGGCAAACATTGGCCTCCTGACGTTCACGCCGACCCCGAACGTGGCGGTCTCTCCCTACACCACATTCGACTTCAAGGTGTATGACGGTGGCCAGGAAAGCGCGACCGCCACCATGACGATCAACGTAACCGATGACGACAACGATGCGCCGGTTATGATGGCCGCCGCAGAGGTGGAAGCGGGTACAACGGGTCCAATTGGAAACGTACAGGCGAAGTCCGAGGGCACCCCCAGCACAGGATACGCAGTCACCGGCGGCGCCAACATGAGCTTGTTCACCATCGTTGCAGGGACCGGTGAGCTGACGATGACGTCAAACGCCGGCGCCGAAGGTGCAACCTACGAAGTCGAGGTGACCTTTACTGACAGCGTCGGTTCCAGCAAGATCCTCATCGAGGTCACATCCGTGTCCGCTACGGTTTCCGGCGGCACGATCTTCATCTTGCGGTAAAGGCACATAGCGCAACGTATGCGATGAGTTTGACTCCATAGCTCGGGAGAACCCGGGCTATGGAGTTTCTTGTTCTCTGCTACTTCCAAGGATTGCGTGCTTGAAGCCCATCGCCAGATGCGTTCGATGGCTTGCCACACGTGTGAGTTGGAGCAAAGCAACATGCGGGGCGCTCTACGTGTGTGCTCCATGGGTTACGTGGGGGTCTCCGCAACCTTCTTAGCTGTGCTATCAGAGCAGAGCATAACGCTCGGACGCCACTGAAAAGCGAAATCTTCTGGGGCGTCTTACTGGATTGTTGTACAGTGATACCAGCGCGTGACGGACATAAGTGATGTGGGCGGCGGCCTTTGATCTCTCTAGTGCGAAATGTGACACCATGAACGTTCGACCTTTCATCCAGAAGACGATTCCGACCCTATGCGGGCTCGGCCTCGCTGCCTGCGTGGCTTCCCGGGTTCAGGCCGGGAGCATCAACATGAGCATCGAGTGGCCCGATAACGTGACACCCCCCGCGACACTCGTGGGTCCTGCCGGTGGGTTGGGTGAGACCTGGAACCAGTTCTCTACCACGTCGGCGATCCTCCTTAAAGACACCAACGGCGTTTCGACCAGTGTGGGGTACTTCTCCAGCGGCACCGGTTGGGGTGGGCCTGACCTCTGGAGCTACACCGCCCTCGGATTAATCAGGTCCGGCCTGCGCAACTTCGATGTGAGTTCCGCGAACTCGCAACGATTTGAGATCAACGGACTGACGGCCGGCCAAATGTACAGTGTCTGGATCGCTTCCGCCAACTGCAATTCCGGACAGAGAAGCAAGGGGGTATGGTCGACACCAAACCAGACAACCACCGTAGGTGATCAGCCCTGCAACAATACCACCGACCTGAACGAGGTCTCGTGGGTTGAGGGAAACAACTACGTGCTTTTTGAGAACGTTAAGGCCGACGTAAACGGGAAGATAACCTTCAACGGGCACAGTCTGGATGGGTACCGGCTGCCTCTCAACGGTTTTCAGTTAATGGAGATCATTGAGGAGTCTCCCCCTGTGACGAGCACGACCATAATCGTCAGGTAAAGGGCCGTTCCTCGTGTTATTCGGAGCAGAAGAACTGGCCAGCCTATGGTGAGGGCCGGGGTTTTCGGTCACATCGAGAAAAACTGCGGATATTTCGGACTAAACGCGCGCGCGATATTAGCCGATGAACCAAACCCTTTCGGTGCATTTTTTGGTGAGTGACCGCGATTATTCACTGTGTTAAGCGGTGTAAAGCCTGGAGGTGGATATTAAATGGTGCGCCTGGCGGGGCTTCGAACCCACAACCTTCAACCTGCCCGCATCGCTACGCGAAGCGTTGCAGGCGGGCTCCGGAGGCTGACGCTCTACCCAATTGAACTACAGGCGCATGGCGAATGGGCGTTGAGCCGAGTGTGTGTGCTTACCCGGCGTTGCGTTCAAACTCTTTCATGAAGGCGATGAGGGCGTCGACACCCTCGGACGGGAAGGCGTTGTATATGGAGGCGCGGATGCCCCCGATCGAGCGGTGTCCCTTGAGCTGTATCAGGCCCGCAGCGCCTGCTTCTTTAGCGAAGCGTTCTTCGAGATCTTCGCTGGGCAGACGGAAGGTGACGTTCATGTCCGAACGCTGTTCAGGCACGGCGGTCCCACGATAAAAATCGGAGTCGTCGATGGCCGCATAGAGTCGTGCTGCTTTTTCAATGTTCTGCTGATAGACGCGATCCAGGCCTTTGTTTTTCAGCCAGCGTGTCATGAGCGACAGAATATAGATGGCGAAGCAGGGCGGCGTGTTGTACATGGAGCCGTTCGCTATATGGGTGCTGTAACGCATGATGTGCGGCACCGTTTCAGGCACGTGTCCGGCCAGGTCCTTTCGCAGGATGACGAGGGTCACACCGGAGGGCCCCAGGTTTTTCTGTGCGCCTGCATAGATGAGCCCGAACTTGCTGACATCGACCGGACGCGACAGAATATCAGAGGACATGTCGGCGACAATTGGGGCGTCGGATGCAGGGAAGCTCTTCCACTGTGCCCCCG
>JAQBWG010000258.1 GCA_027625225.1 Chloroflexota bacterium
CCGGGCATCTCGATATGGCGGGCTACAAAATTCGCAGGCAGGTCATCGGGCACATATGCCGGGCTGCGGTGGTAGGCATAGACCTCCCAATCCGGGCGTACCGCAGCAAGACGGCTGTAGAGCTTGATCAGGCTCTTGCCGATCCCACGCCGCTGCGGGCAAAACAGCGTCCTTGCATCCAGTCCAATGCGCATACCGAAACCACCTTGGGACACCAGCGTCCAAAAGCAATATCGGCCTTCATGGAGTGTCGCAATAAATCGAACAACGGTCACTGCTCAACTTGCCGCATCAAACCGGGCTTAACGCCGAATCCCGCCGGGCTCCAGCACAAAGAACTTCGGATTGAGCTCGGCCAACGGCTGACGGAGTTGATCGATCTCGCTCGCCGGGCCATGGACCTCAAGACGCGAAAGCTCAGACAGCTTCAGCGCCTCATCCAGGATGTCGCCAACGTTTTCCAGGTGCGCCAAGACGCCCGCCGCGTTCGCGTACCCCTCCCGGCAGTGAGCGGTCATGTCATCAAACGAGAATGCATAGTGCAGCACACCCGCCTCGGTCTTGGTTCGCTCAATGAACTTAGGGCCAAGGGCCTTGAACGCATCAAGCTGCCCCTCGTTGACGGTGAAGTAAGGGACGAGCGTGCAGCAGGTGTCTTCTTGGAACATAGCGAGGACCTTTGAAAGGGAAAGAGTATGTCGTTACGAGAGATCATAGCCCCAGCCGCGAGCTGAGGGTTCGAGTCATTCTAAACTCGTCCGCGTTGCATAAGCCCGCCGTCTCGGGTTCAATACGTCAATGGCTAATCAAGCAGGGCAAGGCAAACACGTCATCATCATCGGAGACGGCCACGCGGGCGTCGCCGCAGCAGTACGACTCACCGACATGGGCTACCGCGTCACCGTCGTCGAATCCAACGTCCACGTCGGACAGTCCACCTCCGGCCAGGCCACTGACGCATCCCAGCACACGCTCATGCGAATGTGCACCAACCAGACCGACCTCTACCGCCGCCTAGGCGTCATCCGAGACATCGACTGGCACAAGACCCTCTACTTCACCGGCTCCGATGGCCTCATCGACGAACTCACCGGCGACGACCTGCCCGCGCCCTTCCACCTCACCCGCGGCCTTATCGCCATGAAACGCTTTAAGTGGAAGGAAAAGCTCGCGATCTTCTCCGGCTTCCTCGCTGCACTCCAAGTCAGCCGAGCCGCACGCGAACAACTCTCCAACGAAAACTTCCGGCACTGGCTTAACAGCATCCATCAGGACGAGCGCATCATCGACAAGTTCTGGTCACCCATCATCGCGGGGGCATGCAACCAGTTGCCCGAGCAGATCAGCGCGTCCTACGGCTTGCGAATCCTCCAAGAAGGCTTCCTTCTGAGCAACACCAGCTACCAACTGGGCTTCTCCAAGATGAGCCGGGCAGAGTTCTACAAACGCGCAGAAGAGGTCGTGACCAAAGGCGGCGGGGCGGTCCTGCACCGCGTCTCCGCAGACCGATTCGACTACGACGTCGACAGCAAACGCGTCACCGGCGTCCACCTCACCGACGGACAAACCCTGTCCGCCGACGCCTATGTCACCGCCTTGCCTCACCTGCGACTCGAAGACCTCGCCAGCGAATCCATGAAGCAAGCCGATACCCGCCTGGCCCGACTCACCGAGATCGAAGACGTCCCCATCCTCGGCATCCACCTCTACTTCAACGCACCACAAGGCCACGACACCATGCGTCGCAGCCACCTCATCTTCACCGATGGCTGCGTCCGATGGGCCTTCGCAAAGGGCGTCGAGCAGGGCGGCGAATACGACGGCCTGCACCACATCCACGTCGTCATGGCTAACGCAGACGACTACGACGAGATGCCCGACGAACAGATCATCCAAGCCGCCGTCGCCGACATGCGAAAAGCCATGCCCGGCATCACCAATGCGGTCACCCTCAACACCGCACACGTCGTCCGCGAAAAACGCGCCGCCTCCTCACCACGACCCGGCGGAAAACGCTACCGACCCTACCCCTCCGGCGAAATCGACAACCTCTTCGTCGCAGGCGACTGGGCCTCCACCGGCTGGCCCACCTCCCGCGAGGGCGCTGTCCGCTCCGGCTACCGCGCCGCCTCGGCCCTGCACGAATACTGCACCCAGGGCGACCCCGTCAAAAACGTCAACAACCTCCTCATCCCCGACGTCAAGCCCTCCGCCCTCTACGTCGCCATGTCCGGCTGATCGCTGCGGCAAACCATGCGACGTTACACAGAACGTGCAGTTCACCGTCATTCAATGACAAGTCAAAATCCCCCTTGCGCACAAGTGGCACACCTCGCTCCAGACAATCATAAAACCTATCCACCAAAGCCCACTGCTTTGCGACAGCAACGCGGCGGGGTCGAGCGCCGATAGGTGCCCGCTCTTGCGGCGTAAGGACTGATCCCCAACACCAAACACCCAACACCCATCATCTATAACCCAACCCACAACCCCGCGCGCATAACCAGAGCACCGACCCAAACCCCGCAACGCCAATAAGGCATCACGCCCCCGCAATACCTCGGCCGATACCGGTTCA
>JAQBWG010000259.1 GCA_027625225.1 Chloroflexota bacterium
TTTGAAGCACCTGCTTGGAAAAGGCGACGTCCATCATGGGTTGCTCCTCGGTGCGAACAGCCTCGACGAATGCTGCTGCGGCGCCGTTGAAGCCGTCTATCCAATCCATGGGTACCTGGATGCCCTGGCACACACCACCCTTGATGACCATGACTGGCGGTAAGTCCAGCAATTCGCCGGTGCAGCGGGTGACCCAAATGATGCCTTTAGAGCCCGAGATTTCGAAGAAGTCGTCCACCTGATAGTACTTTCCCCGAATCTCGATTTCGGGTGCGGATACGTCTTCGAGGATGCCCAGGCAGTTGCCGTTTTGATATCTCCATGTAAACGCTGCGGGCGCTTCGGCCATGAAGTCGTCCGACTTGGTGATGTATCCGGTGATGTCTTGTATGGGGCCGCCCCACCAGATGGCGGTGGAGAAGCGGTGCCAGCCGCTGTCGTAGATGAGGCCGCCGGGGTTGTGCTGGGGGTTGCGTCGCCAGGTCAGGGCGTCCTCTTCCACGTCGATGAACGGATAGCCGATATCTTTGCCGGTGACGGTGCGGGCACGAATCATGGACGGCTCGCCGATGATTCCGCTATCGAGCAGTTCTTTGGCTTTGACGATGGGCGGGTAGTAGAGGAAGTTCTCGGTCACGCGAAAGATTTTTCTCGCTTTTTTGGCGGCTTTGCCTATCCGCTCGGCTTCTTCGATATTCTTACTGATGGGCTTCTGGCAGGAGACGTGTTTGCCGGCTTCGAGGGCGTCGATGGACTGCTGCATGTGCATGTGGGTGGGGGTGAGGAGTTCGAGTGCGTCGACGTTGGGGTCGTTGAGGACGTCCTCGTACTTGGTATAAATCTTGGGGGAGATGCCCCACTCTTTGGCGCGGGCTTCGGCCCGTTCGCGCACGGGATCACAGAGTGCGACGACCTCGGCGTTGGGGTTTGTGACGTAGCCGGGGCCACAGGCTCTGGATATAGCTCCACACCCGACGATTGCCATCCGTACTTTTTTAGCCACGTCCATCTCCTATCCAGTGAATCAGCGCTGGGATTGTATGCGAATGGGGAGGACGCGTCTACGTGGGCTTAAATGGGATGTTTTAGACGAAGGCTTTAATAAGCACCCAGATGTTAAGGCCTACGAGGGCGACACCGACGCTGACACCGAGGAACTGGCGGGGCAGTTTACGGGCGAGGTAGGCGCCGAGCGGGGCGGTGAGGATGCTGCCGATGATGAGGGCGCCGGGGTATTCCCATTCGAAGCTGCCGCCGCCGAGTTGGAGGACGATGGTGGCGGAGACGACGATGGAGACGAAGAATTCGGCGACGTTGACGGTGCCGATGGCGTAGCGGGGATGTCCACCTTCGGCGAGCATGATGGCCGGGGTGGCCAGCGGGCCGTACGCGCCGCTGAGTCCGTTGAGTCCGCCAGCCATGGTTCCGAGGACGGACATGCGTGCGGCGACGGGCACCCGTTTGTATGCGCTTTTAAGGGTGGCGGAAAAGTCGCGCGGAGTGGGGTCGGTTAGATCCTGGCTTCCGCCTTCGATGATGGGGCCACGTGTTTTCCACGAGCGGTTCAGGATAAGCAGGCCCATGGCGAGCAGCATGACGGGCACCCAGACACGGGCGACCTGGTCGGGGAGGTTGGTAAGCAGGAATGCGCCGATGACGCCTCCGATGACACCGGAAATGGTGAGGGGTACGAGCCAGCGGGTGTTGACGTTGCCGAAGCCCCAGTGCGATGCAGCGGATACGACGCCGGAGCCGACTTTGGCCAGGACGACTGTGCCCACGGCAACCGCAGGGTTTACTCCGAGCGCGACCATGATGGTGGCGGAGAGGGCACCGAATCCCATGCCGACGGCGCCGTCTATGAGCTGGGCTACGCCTCCAGCCAGCACGACGAGTATGAGAAGCCAGACGGGAGTGCCTAGTATCTCCATGCCGACCTGCGTTCGTTTTTATTTGTCGTTTGTGCCATCGCGTTACGTCTGAGTCCTCTCAAGTTGTGCAAAATCCCAAAACACGTGCGTCCTTAACGGACAGAGAAAACGTGGGGCTGCAACGCGGCGCGTACTGGGGTCGGAGAAGGGCTAGTTCACGAAAAGGAAAGCACCCTGCGCCACGCTACAGCGTGATACAGGCGCAACAGGAGCAGGCCTCGGACTGAGCGAGGAAGGAACGGGGGGTGATGGAGAAAGAATTTGTGATATTCATCACGCTGTTAGCGATAGTAGCAGGGAGGGCGGTGACTGTCAATCCGAAGTCCTCTTGGGAAGGCGGCCCTTCGCCCGCGTGGATACGGCCTTCGCACGAGAATTCAGCCCGGCGGATTTTGCGCTTGGCTTGAGGGTTTTGCCAAGCCATACGTGAGAGCGTCGCGAGGTGAAGCCCTGACGCTTGAAGAAGGAGACGGCCGGGGTGTTGCCCGCTTCGGTGTCCACGAGAATCATACGCACGCCGTCGTCTTTCATAATGCGTTCCACGGCGCGGCACAGCCGGTCTCCCAGATGTTTGCGTTGCACTTCCGGCGCGACCCCGAGCCAGGAGATGTAGCCGTATTTCCAGGC
>JAQBWG010000260.1 GCA_027625225.1 Chloroflexota bacterium
ATCAGCAACTACGCTTTTTCGTTTTACATAGAACCGTTACAGGTGGAGTTCGGTTGGACCCGAACCCAAATCAACGGAGCACTGTCGATGTGGGCGTTGGGCAGTTTGACCGCACCATTCCTTGGCCGGTTCATGGATAAGAATGGCTCGCGACAGGTCATCGTGTTTTCTCTTCTTCTCATGGCATTAAGCTTTCTATTACGCCCGCTCATGACCGAGCTATGGCACTGGTACGGGCTGAGCGTTATGCAGTTCATATGCTTCTCTGGGGCAGCGCTACTTCCGGCAGGACGGTTAGTGGGAGTGTGGTTCCCCAAAACGCGGGGACGGGTGATGGGACTCACCATGATGGGGAACAACTTTGGAGGATTGGTGATGCCGCCCATCGTGAGCCTCCTCTTGCTGGTGGGATCGTGGCAGAGCAGCTATTTGATTCTGGGAATCGTTACGGTCGGCTTGGCGGTGTTTTCATTCTTTGCCATCCGTGAGCCCGAAGTAGCAAAGGACGATTCTCGATATGGAACAAGTACTTCGGTACTGACGGGATGGACGATGCGCCAGGTATTGCGAAACCGAGCGTTCTATGTCGTTACCCTGGTAATCGTTCTGGGCAATTTCATCTACAGCATGGTGCTGTCGCAGGTGTTCGTGCACCTGACGACGGAAGGCATTTCGAAAGGGGTGGCCGCGGCAGCGCTCAGCGTGCTGGCCGCGTGCGGAATGGCGGGCAAGCTCGTATTTGGATATATCACTGAACGAGTCCCGACCCGCTTCGTGATGATGCTCAGTTTCAGCGGCCAAATCGTAGGCATGCTGCTGTTTCTCAATCCGGCGAACCCTATCATGATGTGGGTGGGCGTTTCGCTATTCGGTTTCTGTATGGGGGCATTCGGTGCACTCGGGCCGCTGCTGGTGCAGGAGAGCTTTGGGATAAAATACTTCGGGAGCATCATGGGGTCAATTAGTCTGGCTATGGCGGTGTCGTTCGCGCTCGGCCCCATCATCGCCGGCCTCTCGTTCGACCATACAGGCCAGTACCACATCGCTCTATACACCATGATTGCCATGCTCGGGCTGGGAATCGTGCTGCTGACCCAAGCCCGCGTGCGTCCCTTCGGCGAAAGCTAATGCTATACTGGCTCAGCTATGCATCAACCCCACGGTAACGGCAACGATTCGAGTAAAGAGATTCACCGGTTGGAAGAGGCGGTCGAGGCTGAAACAAAGGCCATCGAGTCCAATCCATCCGACGCCCAGGCGTATTTCCGTCGGGGTGTGGTGTACGGTCAGCTCGTCCAGCCGCTCCTGGCTATCGAAGATTTCACAAGCGTGATTCAGTATGAGCCGGACAACGCTGAGGCTTATTACAACCGTGGGATGGCCCATATCCACTTGCAGCAGCTATCTCTGGCGATTGAAGATTTCACAAAGACGGCGGAAATCGAGCCTACACATATCCATGCGATAAATAACCGGGCGATGGCCCATTACGAGGCGTTTCAATTCGAACTGGCTATCGAGGATGCCGAGAAGACGCTTTCCATCAATCCCAAGCTAGGGTCGGCCTATGCGGTTCGGGCGATGTCTCGGGCCCGTTTGGGCGATGACGAGGCGGCACGGGATGATACGGCGAAGGCGGTGGAGTGCGGCTTCGATGGCAGGGTGCTGGGTGCGTTGATTACACAGGCACGGATGGGACGCAAGGACAGGAAACGGCCTGGCGAGGAGTCGTGACCTCGTGACTCAGGATTCACGCGTTGCTCTAACGGTTGACGAAGGCCGGGCGGTTTTGACTTTGAACAGGCCGCCGGTGAACGCACTAAGCCGGGATTTTCTACAAGAAATCAGAGACGTAGTAGACCGGTGTTCTGAGGATTCCAGCGTTCGCGTGTTGATAATCGTATCTGAACGGCCGAAGGCCTTTAGTGCGGGAGCTGATATCGAAGAACTCAGAGGTCTCGATGCAGTTGAATCAACGACGTTTTCCGAGCAAGGACAGGGCTTATGTAATGTGTTGGAATCAGTGCCTAAGCCTGTAATCGCGGCAGTACGGGGTGTTGCATTCGGGGGTGGATGCGAATTGGCATTGGCCTGTGATTTGCGGATAGTCGGTAACTCGGCCAGTTTTGCTCTTCCTGAAGTGAACCTGGGCATCATCCCCGGATGGGGTGGTACGCAGCGTTTGCCGAGGTTAGTAGGGAAGACGGTTGGATTGGAAATGATGATGATGGGAAAGCCGATATCAGCAAGCCGTGCTCTGGAGGTGGGTCTTGTGAACAGGGTGGTGGCGGATGACGAAGTGTTGGATGAAGCACTCCGAATTGGAGCGATTCTTGCGGCGAAACCACCAAGGTCACTTGCGATTATCAAACGCGCAGTTTCCGAAGGGTCTTCGAAGCTGGATCAGGGGATGTTCATACTTGAGAGGACATTGTTTACCCAAGCGCGGAGTAGTAAGGACGCACAGGAAGGCATAGAAGCGTTTCTAGAGAAGAGAAAGCCGAACTTTAAGGGCCAGTAATTTTGCTTTACGTTATTTAAAAAGAAGGGGCGCT
>JAQBWG010000261.1 GCA_027625225.1 Chloroflexota bacterium
CTTCAGGAACTGCCCGCCCTTCGTGTCGGCGAGCTTGCCGTTCTCCGCGACCACTTTGCCCCGCAGCACCGTCGCCGTCGGCACGCCCTGCACTTCCCTGCCCTCCCAGATGCTGTAGTCCGAGTCGGCCTTCAGGTCGGAGAGCTTGATGGTCTTCTTGGTGTTGACATCGAGTATCGCCAAATCGGCGTCGCTGCCCGGCGCGATGACACCCTTGCGCGGGTACATCCCCAGGCTGCGCGCGGCGTTGGTGGACGTCAGTTCGGCGAACCGTTGCAATGACGCGCCCCGCTTGGCAACCAGTTCGGTGTAGGCCACCATCATGCGCGTCTGGATGCCGTTGTGCCCGCCGCACACGGTTTCGATGGTGCGCCCGGACATCTTCACGTCCTCATATGTAGTGTAGTCGTCTGTCGCCACCGTCGACAGCGCCCCGTCGATGGCCCCGTTCGCCAACGCCTCGCGGTCCTCCGCGAACTTCAGCGCGGGGTAGGTGTGGTACATCGGCCCGTTCGGCTTCTTGTAGTCCTCTGAGGTGAACACCATGTAGTTGTGCAGCCCCTCGCCGTACACCGCCTGACCTCGCGCCTTCGCCTCCGCGATGGCCCGTACGCCCTCCTTCGCCGTCACGTGTACGAAGTACAGCGGCGAGCCCGCATGCTCGGCCAGCCGTATGACTTTGCGAAACGCAATGTCCTCGGACACATTGCTGTGCACCAGATGAATGAGGTGGCCTTCGGTGCGCCCTTCGGCGGTCATGGTGTTCAGCGCGTGTTCCACCATCTCGTCGTCCTCGGCGTGGATGACGGCCATGCCGCCGTGCCTGGCTATTTCGCCCAGCGCCTGGAACAGGTGCCCGTCCTTCACGGTAGACGGTGGGTCCACGCGGCTGAAGGTGGTGAAAATCTTGAACGTCGGCGTCCCGCTCTTGATGAGGTCGCCGATTTGCTTAAAGGCTTATTGCGGGATGTCGCCCGCCAGCACGCAGTGGAACGCGTAGTCTGCGTACGACTGACCCGCGAAAACCTGCATACGCTCCTCGACCATCTGCACCGGCAGCTTGCCCACCTCGGGCACCGTGAAGTCGACGACCGTCGTCGTTCCGCCGAACACCGCCGCCCGCGTGCCCGCCTCGACCGACTGGGTGGACACACCTTCACGTCCGCCCGTCCAGATCGTGGGGATGGGTGTCGCGACGTGGCAGTGCGGCTCGATGCCGCCCGGCACCACAACGCGGCCCTTCGCGTCGAGCACTCGCTTCGCCTCCTTCCCCAGCGTCCCCGGTTCGCCAAGCACCGCGATGCGCTCTCCCACGATACCGATGTCCATCTCGGCCACCCGCTGCGGGGTGACCACGGTTCCGTTCTTCACCAGCAGGTCGAACATGTCGCACCCTCCTTGTTCGGATGTGCGCATACTCTAGCACCGTCGGCAAAACTTCGGGGCCTTGTATCTGAAATCGCCACCGTCTATCATCCGGCTATGACGTTGCTACTCGAAAACAAGGTAGCCATCGTGACTGGCGGCGCCTCCGGCATCGGCCGCGCGACGGCTATGCGGTTCGCTAAAGAGGGCGCGAAGGTCGTCGTGGCCGACCGCAACCCCACCGGCGGCGCGGAGACCGTGCGGCTCGTCGAAACCGCGGGCGGCGACGCGCTGTTCGTGCAGACCGATACGGGCAAGGCTGCGTCTATCGAGGCTATGGTGAATAAGGCCGCCGAACACTACGGCCGTCTCGACACGCTGGTCACCGCCGCTGCCATTCTCATCGTCACCCCGCCGCTGGCCGAACACACGGAGAGCGATTGGGACATGACCATCAACGTGAATCTCAAGGGCGTGTTCCTGTGTATCAAGAATGCCATCCCCCACATGCTGAAGAGCGGAGGTGGCTCCATCGTCAACATCGCGTCCGTTTCCGGCATCCGCGGCGATGTGCCTTCGGTCGCTTACGGCGTCAGCAAGGCTGGCATCATCCACCTCACTTCCATCGCGTCGCACCAGTACACCCCGAGCGGCATTCGGGTGAACTGCGTCGCCCCCGGGTACATCGATACACCCCAGATGCGCGGCAGCACCGGCAGCCTGGAAGTGTTCGAGAAGAACTCCCGTTCCGTGCCAATGGGCCGTGCCGGTACACCGGAAGAGGTGGCAGACGTCATCACCTTCCTCGCCTCCGATCAGTCGCGCTACGTCAGCGGCGAGACGTTCTCGGTGGACGGCGGTCAGCGGGCTGCGGCGAAATGACGGGAATGGAAAAGCTTATGGACATCGTGGACAAGGCCATTGCTGATTACGGCTTCCGGCAGAGCGTGGCGTACAGCCCCGAGGACGTAGCCGTGACCTGGGGTCTTACCTCTCAGGAAGCCCACATCCTTATGAGAATCGTCAGGCCTCAGCTCGAGATACTGCCCGTCCCCGTCGAGCCCGCCAACCAGCCCAAGGAACACGCGCGCTTTGTGCTACTCATCGAACAGGCGCTCAAAAAGTAGGATGCCCTCCACGGACGAAAACAGGGAAACGCTCGACCAGTTCCGGAAGTCGTTCTCCTACG
>JAQBWG010000262.1 GCA_027625225.1 Chloroflexota bacterium
TGGGTCGGATGCCAGCGATGCCGCAGAATGAGGCGGGGCCGCGTATGGAGCCGCCGGTGTCGGAGCCGAGGGCGACGGCGCAGAGTCCGGCCGCGACGGCGACGGCGGAGCCACTGCTGGAGCCGCCGGTGGCGTGCCTGGTGTTCCAGGGGTTCCTGGGGGTACCGAAGGGGTGGTCTATGGTGCCGCCGATGGCGAATTCGCTGAGGTTGAGCTTACCCAGGATGACGGCTCCGGCGGCACGCAGGCGCTCGACGATGGTGGAGTCTTCGTCGGCAACGTAGTCGGCGGTGACTCTGGAGCCAGAGGTGGTGCGCATGTCTTTGATGTGGATGATGTCTTTGAGGCCGATGGGCACGCCGGTGAGCGGGCTGTGTACGCGATCTAATACGTAGGCATCCTCGGCGAGTTTGGCGGCTTCGCGGGCGCCGGCATAGTCCACGGTGATGTAGGCGCCGAGGTCGTCGTTCATGGCTTCGATACGGTTCAGATAGGCTTCGGTGACTTCGACGGGCGAAAGTTTCTTTTGAGTATAGAGGGTGGTTATCTCGGTGGCGGTGAGGTAGTGGAGTTCGTTTTTACTCATCGCGGCTCACGGACGGCGGTATAAAGATGGTAATCGGTTCTATACCGACGAGGAGTTCGTCGGGGACGGAGTCGAGGTCGTCGAGGACGGCGGAGAGGCGTTCGGCGATGGTCTCCGCGCGTTCGTCATCGAGCGTAAGCCCCTGCAGACGGGCGAGGTGTTTGACGGTTTCGGGGGTGAGTCTGGCCATGGTTTTGCAATGATACTATAGCGGCTATGGAGACGGACATTCCGGAAAAGGCCTTACACCGGCGGCGCAGGCCGCTGCTGTCGCAGCTTGCAAGCACGATGCTGGAGAGTGTGCTTCCGAGCAGTTGCGCGGGTTGCCGCAGGGATGCCCCTGTGCTGTGCACGGAGTGTCGCCCGGAGATGCCCAAAATGCGCCCGCCGTTCTGCGAGGTGTGTGCGCGTCCGGGCGCTGCGGGGGTGTGCTATCAGTGTCTGACGAGGCCGCCGGGGTTCGATGGAATCAGGGTTCCGTTTCTCCATGAGGGGACGGCTCGAACGCTGGTGCACCGGCTGAAGTATGCGAACTACCGGGTGTACGCGCGGACGATGGCGGAGTTGATGGCTGAGTGTCTGGAGGAGCAGCCGGTGACGGTGGACACGGTGGTTGCGGTGCCGCTGCACGGGAAGCGGGAACGGGAGCGGGGGTACAATCAGTCGGAGTTGCTGGCGCGTGAGTTGGGGCAACTATTCGGACTGGCGGTGGAGGCGCGGGCGCTGCGGAAGTCGCGGGAGACGGAGCCGCAGGTGGCGCTGGAGAAGGCGGAGGAGCGGCGGCGGAACGTGCAGGGGGTGTTCGCGTGCGGAGCGGATATGTCGGGGAAGCGGGTGCTGTTGGTTGACGACGTGGTGACGACGGGGGCGACGATGTCGGCGTGTGCGTCGGCGCTGAAGGAGGCAGGTGCGGAGGCGGTGTGGGGTGTGGCGTTCGTGCGGCAGCCTCCGCCGAGATAGGGGGAGTTATGGCAGAGACGATTTATCTGGAAGTGGAAGAGAACGAGAACTGTGAGTATATGCCGATGCAGGCGTATGAGATGCACCGGGATGCGGTTCCGATTGAGCGGGTGCGTTTGTCGCACGAGGGCGGGCCGGAGCAGGTGTACAAGGTGACGGGGTGGAGCAGCGAGGAAGGCGGGACGGCGTGTCCGGCGATGTATGCGCCGGTGTCGGACTCGGGTCAGGCGATGGTGCACCTGATTTTCGGCGGCGACTGGGGTATCCGGCTGATGCCGGACGAGGCGGACGAGGCGTGGGACGTTGGGAGCGCGAACCAGTTCGGGGAGCCGTACATCATGCTGACGGACGAGGCGGACGTGCAGTTGGGGTAGAGCTAGTTATTGCGGCCCTGTATCCGCAGCCTTCGATATCGATATCGTGGTGGTTCCAAATGAAGCCTGGGGATTCTTTTTGAACCATTCAAGAATACGCCTGCTTACGCTGTCCTTGACCAGCCGCCGTCTCGTCACATCAACAACATATCTTCCGGTGATATTGACTCAATTGTCATTGAAGCTGACAAAAACCGTCGGAGTTATGACGCGACCTGTCAGGTAATATTTTTTCTGCAAGACTGACAGATCTTTCGATGCCAGCTTCGAATCTTCCTGTGTCTCTTCTTCGAGGGTGGCGCGGAACCAGTCGGACACCATTTGCCAATCACTCTCATACGTTACGGGTATGGTAATTTCGTCCCAAACGAACCGGTTGTCCTTCGTAAAGTTAGCCACGTTACAGGACAGTACTACTCCATTAGGTACAACAACCAACCTTCCAGTCGGCTGGTCGCCACCAACCCAATTTCGCAGCTCCAGCAAGGTCGTATATAAAAGCCCTATGTCCACTACATCCCCGGTGATGGAGTCAACTTCGATACGGTCTCCCACGTGATAAGCCCCTCCAATAGCGAGCGTCACCCCGCCAGCGAGGTTTT
>JAQBWG010000263.1 GCA_027625225.1 Chloroflexota bacterium
TGCAAGCAAGGGTTCCCAGACCCTCCCAAAAGAACTTTCAGGCTAGAGACGCGGCAGTGCCAAAGACTATCCGGTACTGACGTTGCGTTCAAAGACACGTCTGTGCGAAGCTAGGCGGCGCGAATCCCAGTACAGTCTCATACAAGGACGGTGACACGGACTCATCTTGTTTCGCACAGTACACATAGCGGTGTTGGAGTTGCGGCGGTTTCTGGCCGACCGCGGCGACCTGGCGTTCTCGCTGGCGCTACCCATCGCGCTGTTCGCGCTGATGTACGGGGTGTTCTCGGGCGAGGGTTCGTTCAACGGCACGGCGAACGTGGTTGACATAGACGGCGGGGTGCACGCGGAGGCGGTGGTGTCGGGACTGGAAAGCGTGCCGGGGATGCGGGTGCGGCTGTACTCGGAAGATGAGGCGGACCGGGCGCTGGACAGGACGAGCATCCTCACGGCCATCGTGATTCCGGCGGGGTTCTCGGATGCCCTGGATAACTCGGAGCAGGCCGACCTTGTGTTCAAGGTGCGCGGGACGGGCGGCGACGAGGGGCAGATCGTGATGGCGATAACGCGCGGTGTGGTGTCGGATGTGGCTGCTGAGGTGCAGGCGCGTCGGACAACGGCTGCTGCGCTGGCCGAACTGGGTGTTCCTGCGAGCGAGATTCCGGCGCAGGTAGACGCGGCCATGGCGGCGTGGCGAACGTCGCCGCAGGTGGCGACGGCGTCGGAGACGGTGGGCGGCTCGGACAGGTTCGTGGACAGGCTGCTGCCGGGCATCCTGGTGATGTTTTTGATGTTCGCGGTGGCGCTGAACGCGCAGACGCTGGTGGAGGACCGGCGCATCGGGACGCTGGAACGGCTGCTGACGACGCGCCTGTCGCTGGGACAGTTGTTCATGGGCAAGTTCCTGTCGGGCATCGCGCGGGCGATGGCGCAGGCGGTAATTCTGCTGACACTGGCGTTCATCGTGCTGCGGATGGCGGGCGCGGGCAGCTTCTTCCAGGCACTGGTGGTGGCGTTGCTGGTGGCTGCGGCGGTGAGCGCGATAGGTCTGGTCATCGCGGCGGTGGCGCGAACTCGCGACCAGGCGGCGTGGATTGCGGTGGTGGTGACCATGTTCATGACCATCTTCGGAGGGACGTTCTTCCCGGTAGGCAGCGGCGCGCTGGATTATCTGAGCAGGGCGACGTTTAGCCGCTACGCCATTGACGCGATGGAGGGTGTTATCTCGCGGGGCGAGTCGCTGGGCGCGTTCGGGGTGGAGCTGGCGGTACTGGCGGGCGTTACGGTGGTGGGTCTCGTCGTGGCGCGGGCGCTGTTCAAGGCGACGGGTGAGACGCGATGAAGGAGATGTTCCGGCAGGCGTGGATACTGTCCATCAAAGATACGAAGCTTTTCGTGAAGGACAAGTTCGCGCTGGGCTTCGCGATGGTGTTCCCGCTGCTGTTCGTGCTGGGGTTCACGCTGGCGCTGAGCGGTGTGGGCGATGATGAGGAGACGTTGCGGTTCACGGTGGCGACGCAGGAGCAGGCAAACGACAGCATCAGCCGGGGTATCGTGGACGAGATGACGGCGGGCGAAGATTCCATCTTCGTGGAGATGAGTTACGACGAGGCGCGACAGGCGGTGGAGGACAACGACCTGGACGGGTTCGTGTCGTTCCCGGCGGACTTCACCCAGAAGGTGGTCAGGGGCCAGCCGGTGAACATCGAGGTGGTGGCGCGGTCGCAGTCGCCCCAGACGGCGGCGGCACTGGGGGGCATCGCGTCGGACATCGCGGGGCGCATCTCGCTGAGCACGGCGATAGGCGGCACGCTGGCACAGTACGGGGCCGACCCGTCGAGGCTGAGCGGGGAGTTGTTCGACGCGGGTTCGCGGGAGCTGGTGACGTTCAGCACCGAGCAGGTGGGCCCGGCGAGGCCGTTCAAGGCGAGTAACTTCACCCTGCCCGGCTACCTTACGATGTTCGTGTTCTTCGCGGCGGCGATGGGCGCGATAGGCGTGGCCAAAGAACGGCAGACGAACACGCTGGAGCGGATGCTGTCGAACGGGGTGCGGCGGGAGTCCATCCTGCTGGGCAAGTACATGGGAACGGTGTATCCGGGCATCGCGCAGCTGGCGGTGCTGTGGACGGTGGGCATCCTGGGATTCGGGGTCGACCTGGGGCCGGAGCCGGTGACAGTGATAGGCATTTCTGTGCTGATGGTGCTGGCGTCGGCTGGGTTCGGGGTGATGCTGGCTTCGATGGTGACGACGATACAGGGCGCGAACTCGGTGGGGGTGCTGGCGTCGCTACTGCTGGCGCCCATCGGCGGGTCGTGGTGGCCGCTGTTCGTGGCCCCGCAGTGGATGCAGGGGCTGGCGAGGCTGACGCCGCACGGATGGGCGAACGGGGCGTTCAACAAGCTGATGCTGTTCGGGGCGGAGCCGGGCGATGTGCTGTGGGAGATGATTGCGCTGGCGCTGTTCGGGCTGGGGTTCATGGCGGTGGCGGTGTGGCGGTTCCGGGTGGCACCGACGGG
>JAQBWG010000264.1 GCA_027625225.1 Chloroflexota bacterium
TGCGACGGGTTGGGGAAAACCATCTGAGAATAACTGTACGTATGCTAAACTGATGCTACTTTATCAGGGTATAGACGACTGGAAGCCACAGTTGCGTGGGAGTTGAACTGGTGTTTACACGATGACCGAAGGTAGAACACGGGGGCTGCGCGGTTTTGCTGTGAGATATGCTTTTGTGATGAGTGTTGTGCTGCTAGCCGCCGGGTTGCTGGCTTGTGGGAATGCGGAAGCCGCCGAGCCGGAACCGCGACCGGTGATTGGCGACGTTCCGGCGTTGAAACAACATACCGATCAGGAGGCTATCAACGCCGGACAGATTTCAGTGGAAGAACTGATTCGCAGGGGCAACGAGCTGTTCGTGGCGAATTTTAATAAGCTCGATGGGGCTGGACGTCCAGAGACAACAGATGTTGAGGACAATAACTTCCGTTCGATGCGGGTGTTTCCCGATAACTTCAACCGTATTTCCGGGCCTGATGCGAATAGCTGCGCGGCGTGCCATTCGCTTCCGAGACTCGGCGGTGCGGGGGATAACGCGGCGAATGTGTTTACGTTGGCCGATCGCTTGGACTTCGCCACGTTCGACGGCGGAGAAGGCGACGATTTCGAGAATATCACGCTGAGAATGGCGGGGAATGAGCGTAATTCGCTGAGTCTTTTCGGCGCGGGGTATATCGAGATGTTGTCCCGGGAGATGACGGCTGATTTGCAGTCCATCCGCGATTCGGCCATCAACGAGGCGCGTGACTCGGGACAGGAAGTCACCAAGAGTTTGATTACGAAGGATGTGTCGTTCGGAAGTATTATGGCGCGTCCAAACGGAACACTCGAAGTAAGCAAGGTTGAAGGTGTTGATACCGACCTGATCATCAAGCCGTTCCAGCAAAAAGGTGTGGTCATCTCGCTTCGCGAGTTTATGGTAAAGGCGATGAATACGCACTTCGGGATGCAGGCGGCAGAGCGTTTCCGTGACGGAGTGGACGCGGACAGGGATGGGGTTGTGGATGAGCTGACACGGGGCGATATCACGGCTGCGGTGTTGTTCCTGGCTGCGCTGGCGCCTCCGGGCAGGGTGATGCCGACGCATCCGGACGCCATCGCGGCGGTGGAACGGGGCGAGGGGTTGTTCGCCCAGATAGGGTGCACGACGTGTCACAGAACGACGCTGCGATTGGATGATCCGGTGTTCTCCGAGCCGAATCCGTATAACCCGCCGGGTAAGCTGCAGCTGTCGGATGTGTCGAGAGCGCTTAGTTTCAGTTTGATTGACGATATAGAGGGGCCCAATTTGCAACCGGAAGCAGACGGGAGCGTGCTGGTTCCGGTGTTCACTGACCTGAAACGGCATGATATGGGCGATATGTTGAACGACGATTTACTGGTGCACGACGGGGTGCCGACGAACGAGTTTCTGACCCGCAAGCTGTGGGGCGTGGCGAGCGAGCCGCCGTTCCTGCATAACGGGAGGGCGACGTTGCTGTCGGAGGCCATCGTGTTCCACGGCGGCGAGGCGCAGGCGGCCCGCGAGGCGTTTGAGGCGTTGCCCAAAGCCGACCAGGACGCGATTGTGGAATTCCTCAAGACGCTACAGATATTGCCTCAGGACGCGACCGAGCTGGTGGTGTACGGCGGGCCGGAGGGTACGACGTTCTACGTTGACCCAGGTAGAGCCATCACTTCGACGAAGGCAGGCGAAGCCTCGATGAATGCGTTGTTGAAATCGGTTATCGGTGGCGTCGTAGGCGGGCTGGCTCTTCTGGCGATGGCGGGGGTAGCGATTGGTCTTCGGAGACGGTCGTCTGTCTGATAAATCCGGTCGCCCGTCGCGAAAGGCCTGGAGGATAGGACACCGCACTGTATGAAACACTCCACAGGTATTCTTTTTGTTCTGGCCGCATCTTTTTTGCTGGTTCTGGCCGCCTGTGAAAAAGATAGCCCTAGCGTGGCCGTAACGACCCCTTCGAACGGAACGCCGACCATTGAGTCGTCGGAGGGTACTCCAGGCGGCACTGGGAACACGGTCGAGTACGGACCGACGTCGCCGGTGGTGCCGTTCACCGATATGGCGGCCGGGGTGCTTGGCGACGGAGCACAGTTGTGGAACTTCCTGCCGGGTGTGGCGATTTTCGACTATGACCGCGACGGGGACATGGATGTGTATTTCACCCAGATGGGCGGGGAGCCGAATCTTTTGTATCGCAACGACGGCGACATGGTTTTTCTCGAGGTGGGCACGCAGGCCGGCGTGACGTTGATGGACAGGTATAGCACAGGTGTGGTGGCGTGCGATGTGGATAACGACGGCTTCCATGATTTGTATGTGGGTGCGGCGGGGAATCCAGAGGACGATTTGGACTACCGATCGCCGTCCGAGACGCAGGGTAATAAGGATGCGTTGCTCCGCAACAACGGCGACGGGACGTTCACGGACGTCACGGACACGGCGTTCGGGGATGGGGTGAATGTGCGGTCGGCGTCGACGATTGCGTGCGCGGATGTGGACAACGAC
>JAQBWG010000017.1 GCA_027625225.1 Chloroflexota bacterium
GCGGATTTACGTGGAGCAGATCTGGGGCAAATTCAGGTTGGTCAGCATCCTGACAGGCTTCCCGCAAAACTTATGGGCTCGAACTTCGAAGGAGCCGACTTTACAAACGCATTTCTTGAGCGAGTAGACTTTACAGAGGCTAATTTGCGGAATGCGAATCTAACCCATGCAATCGTTGTTTCAGCATTTTTGTATAAGGCAGACCTACGCGGCGCGAATCTCACTGGAGCAGACTTTTCATTTGCGGATATGGAAGATGCACTGACAGAGGGCGCCATTTTCTGTAACACCATAATGCCGGACTCCGAGATAAATAATGCCGATTGCCCATAATCAGGAAGATACGACACAGGAGGATCCTCATGAATAGTACGCGTATACAAAACAATGATTCTGGGTGCGTTAATTATCGTTACTCTGGTGTCTCTCGTCGCTTGCCAAACCGGATCACAGGGAGCTCCGAACCTCAATTTCACTCCTACACCCTTCCCTGAGCAAGTGGGAGATTGCCTGATTCAACCTGACGCGGATTGCGAGGGTGCGGATTTGTCGGGCATTGATTTGGGAAGTACTACGGTCGGGAGAGACGACATTCGCGATGGTGCTAGTCTTCGCAGGATGAATCTAAAGGGCGCGAATCTCACCAACGCCCGGCTGGTTGAGACGATATTTGAGGGTGCGGACTTTACAAATGCGGATTTCACTGGTGCCGACTTGACCAGTGCATTCCTCTACGAGGCAAACTTCGGTGGGGCCAATCTCACCAATGTCACTATGTTGCGTGCTGACACAGACAAGGTAAACTTTGAGGGTGCCATCTTTTGCAACACCACTATGTCTGACGGCACGATAAACAATGAGGGATGCCCGTAAGAATTCGTGAACAATCTACACTCTGATTCCGGAACAACCCCGGCGACACAAAGAATATCTGTACTTGTGCTGCTTCTGGCAATAAGTCTTATTTCGGTTATTGGCTTTTCTGCGTGTGGCAATACGCTGTTCAAAAGGACTCCGGTTCCCAACCTGACGCCGAGTCCCTTTCCAGAAGAAGTTGACGGATGCCCGATTCGTCCTGGGACAGACTGCCCGGGAGTGGATATGACTGGTGTTGATCTTGGAGCCACCCGGGTTGGCCGCGACTTCATTCGAAAAGGAGCCAACCTTCGCGACTCCAATTTTGAGGGAGGCAACTTTATCGGAACACGAATGTTTCGTATACACCTGGAAAGCGCCAACATGTCCAACACCGATTTGACCCACGCCGATATATCCAGTGCCTCCCTATACCAGGCCGACTTCAGTGGGGCAAACCTTACCAATGCGAACCTCGAACTCTCAGATATTGATGAGGTGAGTTTCGAAGGTGCTATTTTCTGCAACACCAAGTGGACCGATGGGACAACTAGAAATGATGACTGCCCTACCCCATAAACGGCTTGCCCTTGTGCAGAAGATGGGTATAGCTGTGCTCGGGATTGTGGCAGGTCTCGCGTTGGCATGCAGCGAAGGCGCAGGGCCTGTACTTGAGGTAACGCTAACACCAACGTCCTCCAGTTCCGTTGGCGATACCATAATGGGTGACCCGACCCCCATGCCGGTTCCTGACAAGATAGGCGAATGTCTTATTCGGGCGCGCACTCAATGCCCTGAGGCTGACTTGTCCGGCGCGGATTTAGGAGCAGCAACGGTCGCTGGCCATCCATCTAGGGAAGCAGCGGATTTGTCTGGCGCGAATTTGCGTGAAACAAACCTGACCGGGGCAAAGCTGGCACGGGCCAAGCTTGAAGGGGCCGATCTGACCGACGCCATTCTCAGGGGCGCTGCTTTGCAAAGCTCGTTTCTATATCAAGCTAATTTAAGTGGCGCAGACCTTACGAATGCAGTATTTACGTTTGCTGACATGGAAGATGTGATTTTGGACGGTGCCATCTTCTGCAATACTGTGATGGATGATGGCAGCATTCGAAATGACGATTGTTGAGATGCCTCTAGTAGAAATCCAAGGCAGTTCTATCCGGCGCAAGGCGGATACTAGATTTCTTTAGCAATTCGAACCCAGACATTCCCTCTGTTACTCGGATATGCGTGTCTAAAGAAATCTCTTCAATAGATTGAGCAGTTCCTGACGGCCATCGTATTTCGACAGAAATAACTTCGATGGCATCACCTAACCCTACTTCCTGCTCTAGAGTAGAAGCACCAAAACTACCACCGCTCGAGACGAAAGCAAACACAGCGCGTTCCCCTTCGTCACTTCGAACAGTTATCTTGATACGTGCGCCCATGGCATCCCTGTTCGATTTTGTCCCCACCAATTTGATAGACAACCAGTGATTGCCATGGCCGGGATTTTCGTATAAAGCGCTGAGAAACGCATCGCCAGGGAAAAATCCGCCTATCTGCATAAACACGTCCTGATCGCCGTCCCTGTCAATATCACCAAAAGCAACTGCATGGCCCTTTTGTAGATGTCCAAAGCCCGAAGAAAGGGTCACATCTTGGAATTTTCCTGAGTTGTCGTTTCGGTACGCAGCGTTCGGTTCTAGTGAGTCATAATCTACAAAACCGGTTCCGAGAAGCACATCTTGAAATCCATCATTGTCGAAATCGCCGTAGTTGGCGCCCATAGTCAAATGCACACGGTTTAATCCCGCCTCTTCTGTTACATCTGCGAACCCGCCTGTGCAGTCGTTCTTGTACAACTTTGGAAGGCTTCCCTCATTTGGCAAACCCAGATAGTCCTTGGCGACCTCCGCGATATCAAAACTGTATCCTGCGACGAACAAATCAAGACAGCCATCGTTGTTATAGTCCCAAAACCATGTGGCAAAACTATTGATAGGTTCTGCAACGCCCACTGCATGAGCGATGTCTAGGAACGTTCCACCGCCATCGTTCCGGTAGAGACGATTCGATTCCCCGAAATTAGACACATACAAATCAGGGTCGCCATCGTTGTCGTAGTCACCCCACGCAGTGCCCTTACAGTAACGGTCGTTCGTGACCCTTGCTATATTGGCCATTTCGGTAAATGTCCCGTCGCCATTGTTGCGGAACAATTCGCTAGCATGAATAGTCGGGTATCCACCCGTTTCCGGGTCGCCGAGCCACGAAATAGGCTCCGATTCGTTGCATACATAAAGGTCTAGATGCCCGTCGAGGTTGTAGTCTGCCCATGCTGCGCCCTGTCGGGGATGTTCTGATGCGAGGCCTGCAACATGGGTAAGATCGGTGAACGTATTGTCGCCATTGTTACGAAGCAATGACATCCGCATCTGACCATCTTCAAGCATCCATCCACCCCGTAAAACCAACACATCCAACCAGCCATCGTTGTTATAGTCCGCTTGAATGAGGTTAAGGCCGCCGAGTTGCTTTTCCAGTCCTGAACTTGCTGTTAAGTCCGAAAATCGTCCATCGCCGTCATTATGGTAGTACGCCATCGAACCGCATGGGTCCCAGGTCGTAGTGATGATGTCTGGGAGGCCTTCATTGTCGAAATCATCCACAATAGACCCGCCAGCGAGTTTGATATTGTAGATACCTGCTTCTGGAGCTATTTCCTCGAATCGCCCGATGTCTACATCCGAACCGAACTTCGTTGGCGAGATAAGGAATTGCTCCGGAACATCATCAGGATATGTCCCTAAAGTCATATGTGTGATATTGAGCAACCAGCGATAACGCATGTCATCGGGATGGGTGGTAAGCACGCGGGTTAAGTACCTGATAGCACCTTGCGAACCATTTGGTTTCTGGTGGGAAGGGCCGTTCAAAGGAAGGATGCATGCATAACGACCTTCAGGCGTGATGCAGTTGTCGTTTTCGCCTTGCCGGATATATGCCACAATCAACGCGTCAAGGATTTCGTCCAAACGCTCCTGATTTACCCCACGTTCTTCTTCAAGTGCCAGTGCATTTTCCAATAGTCGAACTGCTTCATCGGCATCGCCAAATTTCAAACGTTCATGAGCCATACGAAGCGCGTAGTCGATCCGCCAAACGACATTTGCATCCGGCTCGGCCACGGCGAGGTCTATAAGGGTTCTAAGTCGACTCTGTCCAATATGAGGATTATCGCTGGGAGTAAGGATATCGCAATATTCTTGAAGGTCGGCTGTATAGCCAACTGGATGCGTCGAACTATTCACATTAGCAAACTGCTCAGACGAAGGCCGATAGGCAAAATACAATAGGGCCACAATTCCAGCACTTATACCGACGGAAACGACGATGACGACCGCACGGCCATACCAATGCATCCAAACCCTGTTAAGTGGCCGATTAAGCATACATCTGAAGGCGACCAATCTGAGACCGTGCTACCAATTCACACTTCCTCTGCCTTATAAATGTATAATCATGCCTCGAGTTAGAGGAATGCAATATTGCAAGGGGTGTAGGGCATGATTATTCGTAACGATATTAGCAACCCATATTCCATCAACCTCAAAGCTCTCTTGCTTCCGGGCATGGTTTTGCTTCTGGGGGCCATCGTAGCATGCACCGGCAGTGCAGCTAGCGATTCGACCGTTTCTCCAGCCACATCAAATACGCAGATAATCAGCCCCGATGCCACTAAGACACCTTTGCCAGGAAAAAGAGAAGCACTACTCGAAGGTGGGACACCAGTAAACAAAGCAGGCACAGCGAATGTAACTCCGCTACCGAATCAGATTGGCGACTGCATTCTGGAGCCTGGCACCGACTGCCAAGGTGCAGACTTGCGGGATTTAGACCTCAGCCCCGCGCGAGCGAATTCGTGGTCATTTGGCCTCACCCTCGACCTGTCAGAGGCCAACTTATCCAACGCAGACCTATCTGGTTCCAACCTCACTGCAGCCAACCTTGAAGGAACCAACTTTACGGGAGCAAACCTTTCCAGCGTAGACTTCAAAGAAGCTACGTTATATCGGGCCAATTTGACCAACGCAAACCTTACCGATGTAAAGTTTACTTTTGCGGACTTGGAAGACGCCATTTTTAACGGTGCGACTTTCTGTCGAACCCGAATGCCTGATGGCTCAGATAGGAACGATGACTGTTGAACTCGCAGGTTGCCGGGTCGTTCTGGCATTTAGCTAACGTTTGACTTGACACATCTTAATCACCAGTGTAAATTATGCCGCAAATCGGCATAGGCGGTATAGCTAGTTACGATTCGGGCATAATAGGCAACTTTTGTGAAACTATACACAATTCAAGAGAGAGCATTTAGAAGCCTTAAGGAGGCGGTATGAGTAAAAGGTTGGATCTCCTACTGATACTAGGAACGCTAGCCGTAGCGCTGTTACTGGCTGCCTGCAGCAGTGATTCGGAGCCAGCATCACAACCGACCGGTGTCGCCACAGTCGCGACACAAAACACTCGGGTTGTTGAAAATACTCGGGTCGTCCAATCCACTGCTACGCCTGATGCAATGATGGCTGAAGGCAAGTTTGGTGGCTCACTGCGAATCGTGTCGCAGGCTAGCGTTGCTACTCTCGACCCTTACTGGACCCAGGCATACGTAACCGCCGCAGTTGCCTCCCACATCTACGAACAGCCCTTCGGCTGGGACGCGGATCTGGTCGAGAAGCCTCAAATGGTTGATACCTGGAGCGCTAGTTCCGATAACTTGACCTATACGTTTACTTTACGGAGCGGCCTCACCTTCCACGATGGCGCAACGGTTACTGCGGAAGACGTCACGACCTCGTTTACTCGCTGGCTGGGTGGGCAAGACGCAGCAGCAGGTCTAATGCGAGAATTCGTTGGTACCGAACCATTCACAGTGGTTGACAGCAAAACCTTCCGGGTAAACCTAGCTGAACCATTCGGAGCGATTCTCGACGGCATGGCTAGGCCCTGGAGCGGCGTTTTCGTTATGCCGGCAAGAATCGCCAACGTCCCCTCCTCTACTTCTGTGGAACAACATATCGGTTCCTCTCCGTACAAGTTCAAGAGTTGGAACCCCGGCGACAAACTCACCCTTGAACGATACGACGGCTATGTAGCCGACCCCGATGCCGAGAGCGGCTATGTCGGTAAACATGTCGCCTACATCGATGAACTGACCTGGCTTGAGATTCCTGACGAAGAGACCAAGATTGCAGGGCTTGAGACCGGTGAGTGGGACGTCGTAGACGGCGCCGGACTCGACTTCTTCAGCAGGTTGAGTTCAAATTCAGATTTGGAAGTGGCTCTCTACCAGGCAGGCCATCGCTCGGCTTTGGGCCTGATTCCAACTCATGCCCCGTTCGATGACCTGACTCTGCGGCGCGCTGTCCAGATATCCTTCGACTATCGCGATTTCATGCAGGTGCTCGGGCCGAGCGATTTGTGGGAACTCTGTCCTGCGTTCTTTTATTGCGGAACGCAATGGGAGACCGACGCCGGTGCATCGGAGTACTACAACGTCAACGACCCTGCCGCTGCTCGCGAGATGGTTGCCGAAAGCAACTATGCCGGCGAGACAGTCATACTATTGAACCCGACAGACTACGCTACCCTCACCCCGACGGGTCCCGTAGCCAAGCAAGCGATGGAGCAGATTGGAATCAATGTTGAAATGCCCGCACTTGACTGGGCCACGGTTGTGACCCAACTGGGCGACCCTGATGCCTTCCACGCGTGGACGAGCTGGGGCGTACACTGGTGCTGCGGTGACCCGATTCGGTCTTCCATCTTCGGTGGCGACCAGGCCTTCTGGCCCAAAGTGCCGAAGATTCAGCGCCTACGCATACAGTTCGCCCAGGAAGTGGACTATGCAGCCCGCTTCGCGCTGATTGAAGAGATGCAGATAGAAGCGTACAAGTCAGTACTCTGGATTGAACCGGGAACCTTCTTCAGCATCTACCCGCACACGGCGAAGCTCAAGAACTTCCATGTTCGAGCTCTACCGTTCTACACCAGTTCGTGGTTAGAGTAAGAGTAAAGCCAGTTTGTAGGCTATAGCCTACCGAGCCAAAAACTGCCCCTCCAAGCATGCTTGGAGGGGCAGTTTTTGTAAGGAGATTGGCGCTATCGGTAGTCCTGCCGAACAAAGCGTAAGCAGGGACGGTCACCCACAGGCTAGTAGCTTTTGGGGGCTACAAAATGGAATCAGCACGTGCTAATGTAGCGTACTTCGTCTTTGCGTGGATCCATATTGAAACCGAAGCTACTACTCCAAGAAATCACGGAGTTTTTTTGAGCGACTGGGATGGCGAAGTTTACGCAAGGCCTTGGCCTCAATCTGGCGGATACGCTCACGGGTGACTCCAAACTCACGTCCGACTTCTTCCAATGTGCGTGCCCGACCATCTTCTAGCCCGAAACGCAATTGAAGTACTCTGGCTTCACGTTCATTCAGCGTCGTGAGGACGTCCTCTATCTGTTGTTTCATCAACTGATAGGCAGCGGCGTCATTCGGGGCGATAGCGCCGCGATCCTCGATGAAATCGCCAAGCTGACTATCCCCTTCCTCACCGATTGGCGTCGCTAGAGAAACGGGTTCTTGTGACATCTTCAAAATCTCGCGAACCCTTTCGGGGTTCATTTCCATACCCGCTCCGATCTCTTCGCTGGTAGGTTCGCGGCCAAATTCTTGGACAAGGCGACGGCTGACACGGAGCAGTTTGTTGGTGGTTTCGACCATATGGACAGGCATACGGATAGTTCGAGCCTGGTCTGCTATAGAACGAGTGATAGCCTGACGTATCCACCATGTAGCATAGGTAGAAAACTTATAGCCTCTTCGGTAATCGAACTTCTCGATAGCACGTATAAGACCGACGTTGCCTTCCTGAATCAAATCAAGGAGAGACATACCACGACCGAGATACTTTTTTGCGATACTCACAACCAAGCGAAGGTTGGCTTCGGCCAGGTGCTTTTGGGCACTGGAGCCCTCGGCTATTACCGTGTTCAAGTAGGATCGAAAGACGATTTCATAAGAATCCAAACGTCTGGCAAAACCGGCAGCCTCAAGTTCAGCTTTGATTGAAGAAAGAGAGGTGTGGATATCGACAGCTTGTAGCGCTTCTTGAGGAAGCAGTCGGCTGTTGAGAGAAAGCAGTCGCAACCGCTCCTTAACCTGATCCGGCTCAATATCCAAAATCTCGCCAATGAATTGCCGCATTTCTTCCGGCAGTTCTCCATCCAGACAGTCGCGAATTTTGGGGTTATAGCGCATCTCGGACAACGTTACATCGTGTGTTCGGCCAAGATATCGGCCGAGCGCACGCAGTAGGGGTTCCTCGACACAGACTGCCATGAGCAGATGCGCTACGATTTGCCAGGCGCGCGGGGCACGCCCCTGGGGTGAGGTCAGGGATTTGTCCAGTGTATAGATATGCCGGAAGCATTCCCTACTTCTTGCGAGGATGCGTTCCTGGTGAGCTTTAAGAAGGCTTACGCGGCCAATCTCAAGCAAGTACATGCGAATCGGGTCATCGAGGACTTCGGGGGTGTCGAGAGCACCTTCTCGGTTAGACTTCTCTGCCTTTTCTTCTTCATCTTCGTCTTCTGCATCTTCACCGACCATGTCGCGGGGTTGCTCTGTATCCTCTTCCCGATCTGGGGCACTTGCATTGTCATTATCTTCATTCTCGATATCTCTCCGACTGGGAAGACCCGTTTCAATCAAATCACGTGGGGCAGTTACCCTGTCTACGAGGCCTGGAAGTGTTTCTTCATTCGAATCATCGCCGCCAACATAACGAGTCATGAGCTTCATAGTTTCCTTTTATATGGGCGGCTTACTTTGGGGCCGAGATATCTATTGCGATTGAATCAACGAGTGAGATGCAAAATCCATGAACACAACGGCATTTTCAAAACCATACCTTACCTGAAGAGACCTTCCCTGTACGCTTTAGCGAGAACGTTATAGAAGTCGTAGAAATTTGTGATTCCCTTCTCATGCAGTTTCCGTAGGACGTTTGCCCGGACATTCAGTTCGTCATATATCTTGCGCCGTGTGCTTTGCGTGAAACCTCTCTTAGGCGCGATAACCTGCTCCAGCATATAACTGTTCTGGAATCCAGGGAACTCGTGTTTGTCAGTTACTGGATTCCAACGGAACACTTCTACATACGAGAATGAATCGGAAGACGGGTCATACCCCGTGATTTCGCTGATGCTAATCACCTTACGGCCAGGTTTCCCGTTAGGAAGTCGCACCGCACTGGCAATAACTACGACATTCAGGTTATCTACATAGGTCTTAGGCACACTGATGGGGTGACCGGTAATCCTTTGGATAAGTTTTTCGACTGAAGATGCGTGGAAGGTAGCGCAACACGCGTGGCCTGTCTGCATAGCCTGGAAAGCGATGGCACCCTCTTCTCCACGAATCTCCCCGATGATGATCCAGTTAGGACGTTGTCGCAGTGCTGCTTTCAAGAGGTCCATCATTGTGACAGACGAATCTTGGCCTGGCACCGCTTTCGATGTGCCTCGCACAACCTCACGTACCCAGTTTTTGTGGGGAACCTGTAGCTCCGGGGTGTCCTCGATGCTCACGATTTTGGATGTAGGGTTGATGAATCCTGAACAAGCGTTGATGAGGGTAGTTTTTCCAGAAGCGGTTTCCCCAGACACGAAAAAGTTCAATTCTTCACGGAGGATGTACGACAAATACGCCGCCATTTCGTAAGTCAAGCCGCCAAACGAAATCAGGTCAAGGATACTAAGCGGTGTCGAAGCGAATTTTCTGATAGTAAAGTTGCTGCCACGCTTGGATACGTCGCCACCATAGACGATATTCACGCGCGAACCGTCGGGGAGCACTGCATCTACGATTGGTTCTCTAAAGGTGACCGGACGACCTATCCGTTCTGAGAGACCGATAACGAACCCGTCAAGAGCCTCACTAGTGGCGAATCCGACACTCGCCTTTAATCCGCCGAAAATCTTGTGCTCAACAAACAAGCCCCCTACCCCGCTACAACTAATGTCCTCTATATAAGGATCGCTAATGACTGGCTGAAGCGGTCCAAGGCCAATCTTTTCCCGAATTATGAGATATTGCAATCCAATCATCTCTTTAGGTGTAACGCGCATCTGGTTGTTTTTAGTTCTTTTTATGTTGCCGTTAGCTGAATCCTTGCCCGCGTCGCTACTGACGATGCATATCTTGTTGAGAATTTCGAGAAGAACTTTGCTTCGAGAGTCGGTATCGATCGCAATTCGCAACTCCGCATCAAATTCCATAAGGATGATGTCTACCTCTCGTATGAGGCCGTCCAGAGTTGGTAAGCGATCAGGCTCAATAGCGATGTAGAAGTCTCTACTATCCTCGAAGTCGGCCTTTATGTGGACAAAGACGCCTTTACCGGCGGGATACATGATGTTACGGGTGACGACATCTTTGTGCTTACGCCCGAGCGTGGCGGAATATTCCGGAACCCCGATATCTTGCACATCTAAGTCGTGGATATATTCCCACAAGTGCGCTTGTGCTCGGGACTGTTCTTGCAAGGGCTCGGGCAACATGCGAAACAAAGGGCAGTCAAAGGAATCCTGCCCGTGCTCATGAGAAGTACTATGTTCTTCAGATGTTGTGCGTGTTGCAACTACGATATCGATGCCTCAGGGACGACAAGCATACCATCGGCAAACACCTTGGCGTTGTACAGTCCGTCTTCGCGAGTCATGGAATCACATAGTTCGTAGTTATTCCTACAATGTGACAATTACCGCCTGTTGCCGCCGCCGTAGCCGCCGCCACCACCGCTATACCCTTTTTCTACACGTGGCCGAGCTTCGTTGACGGTCAACGCCCGGTCATTCACCTGCGTTTCGTTAAGCGCAGAAATGGCTGCCTTTGCTTCAGAACTATCGGCCATTTCAACAAATGCAAACCCTTTTGACCTACCGGTATCGCGGTCCATGATTAAAGTGGCCGATTCAACCGTTCCATGTGGGTTGAACAACTCTAGAATTTGCTGTTCCGTTGTCTCGAACGAAAGGTTTCCTACATAGATTCTCATGTGTTTCTCCTCAAATTTTATTTCGATTAGTTACTTGCTTGGATCAATTAGTTTGTAGCGCCTGCCCAGTAGATTGCGTTCTCTATGACCGTGTCGCCGTTATTGTTTCGGAAGACCAGAAATTCCGTTTCGTAATCCTTCCCCAGGCCATCAACCCCAGTCAGCACTAGGACACGAGCATTTTTGGTCGCGTTAGAGCCTTGAATACTCGTAAGTGGTGGCACGAACGACTCCTTGATGACAGGAGCGAGACTGGGCACTGCCGTCCATTCACCCGCGACCCTCCATGCCGACTCGCACCCGATCTGTGAAGAGCTTTGGCCGCACAGCGAAACGAGGTCGTTTTGGTTCGCGTATGTAGTCATCTGTTGGAGGATCGAGCGAGCCTCGATTTGGCTTATGGGGTCCGATGAGCTTCCCGACTTCCATGGTGCAATGATTACGATGACTATCGCCACGATTGCGACCAGAACTATCAAAGACTTCTTGTTAAGCCACCATTTGCCATGAATTCGATTGGATGCCTGCTCCATGTGTTCTCCTTTTATTACTACTGCCTATTTAGTCTAGTTCCCTCAGGGTGTTCTACCCTGAGGTTGATATTGTCGAGTTCCGATGTTGTAGGATTCGCAGAGGCTATGTTGGGGCATCATCCAGACCTTTGGTCGTGCTTGCTAAAAAACGAGCTGCTTTAAGCACCCCAAGCGTGCGTGAAGCCGAGGCAGTATGGAAACGTGTGCCTCTCGAATCCGATTGCAATTCACGTAGCAGCCGTTCTGCCGGCTGCCCTAATTCCGTTATGGCGGAAATGCTGTCTGTACGCCAGGCAGCGTAATCGGACTGAAGGCGAGCATCTACAGACACAAAATAGCTTCCGGCCTTTGGTATGAGGGCCTCTCCAACCTGTACAAGTTTATCTAGGTGCTCAGAGAAGGTAGGCACAACGGTCTCCTTCATAGCATCCTCAGATTTTGATTAGTGCCGGACGTCATATGGCGTCTTAAAGGAGAGTTAAGCCCTGACACCCAGATATTGACAGTGGGCCACGGCATAATCGACACGTTATGAGCGGGTATATTGGAATAGCAAGACTGCAAAACGACCTGACTCCTCGCGTGGGGCAACCCCAGACGGATTCGTCGGTCAGCGCGAGTCATTAAGGGAGGAGAGACAAGAGATAGGGCTCTTCAATCAGACCAGCCGCAAATTACGGGCCGCCGAATAAAACTGTCGCCAGTATAACGCAAATGTTCGAACACCGCTTTGGATCTGGTTATGACAGCATTAACCTGTGCAAGGTTCCGAGGGTAGAACTCGTCTAGTGCCTCGATGATTCCTTCCATCATCTGGCCGGTGGCCGAGTTGTCGATCGGTTCGTTCATGAGGACGGCCTGGATGCCATGCCGCCCGAGTAAGAGCTTATAGCCGATGGAATCTTCACGGTTGCGAACGAAGCGGGACAACTTCCAAACGAGTACGCGCTCGAACGATGTAGGCTTGCGTCGTACGTCGGCAATCATCCATTGGAGCACGGGACGATTGACGCTTCTGGCGCTCGTAGGGCTAGAATCAGGCGGACCAGCTGTTCCTCATTCAAACTTTTCAGCTAATAACACCGACTAGCCTACGTATCGTAATGTAGCTTGATTCTCCCGCCTAAACCAGACTCCCTACAACTCGAAAGGCTAGTCTGCAGACCAATGAAAGGTAGGGGAGAAAGTTCTTACTTTCGTCCACTCAGACCCACCACCTTCTCCAGTCTCAGCTTTGCAAATCCTATCAGGCGGTCTAGACGAAAAGCGGGTCCCATTGGTTGGCGAGCGAGTTCAGGGCATGTAGCAATGCCTGGTCGTCCTGGTCGCCAACGCGAAGTATGGCGTCTGGAATGCGTATCGCGGAAAAGCTTCCGTCTTTGAACCGGACCTGTCGTTGAGCCGTGGACAGAAATATCTGTGCATCGGGGTGCACGGGCATATTGTTGTCCGGGTCGTCTACAAAGAGTTTGAAACACGGGCTAAACTCCGCAGACAAGTCAATAAAAACCCATTCGACGCTCTTGGCGCCTCCGGCTTCGCTAAACTTCCCACCCATATCTCCAGCGTCGAGCGTGAACTCACGGCCCTCTTTTTCCGCCCACTCCGCTTGCAATGGAAGGACTTGTTCGTGCCAAATCTGATAGTACAACGGGTTGGCCGCGTCTAATATAAACCGGATTTTTGAGATGTTTTCATTCATCAATGCAGGCTGTAGGAAGCTACGGAACCCCTCGGGGTAGCAGATACCTCCTAGCGGCACCTTGAACCAGTACATCATCCCCGCACCCTTTTCGGCAAAGTCGCGTCCATCGCGCGCCACCGCTTCCCAGGGGCGCACCAACCGCAAACTCGACTGTGATTGAGGAGCGACCACGTGGTGTATCGGGGCCTTGGGTGCCGCCGCTGCGGAGTGGTCTTCTTCTTTCGTCCCCCGAAGCGTACTCATCGGTTTCACGATATTTGCGTTATGATGAAGTGCTGGGTGAGAAGTGCTACCCGGACCTGAAGGCGGTGCCTGAGCAGATAGACTTGGTGGACATCTTCAGGCGGTCGGAGACGGTGATGCCGGTGGTTGAACAGGCCATTGAGGTAGGCGCGAAGTACATCTGGATGCAAGACGGGGTGGTGAACGAAGAGGCGGCGCGGCTTGCACGCGAGGCGGGGATTCCGGTGGTGATGGACAACTGCACGTTCCGCGAACACGTCCGGCGGTTCGGCGGGAAGGACTCGAGCTAAGGTAATGCGGGTTGACGAGCTAGGCGAGTTCGCCCTCATAGACCGGCTGTCGAAGGTACTGGAGCGGCCGGGTTCTTCCGGTAAGGAACGCGCACGGAAGCTGCTGCTGTCCATCGGCGACGACACGGCGGCGTGGAAGGCGGACGGCACCGAGGTGTTCACCACGGACACGATGGTGGAGGGCGTGCACTTCCGGCGGGAGACTACCGGGTGGCGCAATCTGGGGTGGAAGTCGCTGGCGGTGAACGTGAGCGACGTGGCGGCGATGGGGTGCAGGCCGCAGTACGCCATCGTCACGCTGGGGCTGCCGGGTGACACAGCCGTCGAGAATATGGAAGAGATGTACGAAGGGATGGCGGAGGGCGCGAGCCACTACGGGTTCGAGGTAGTGGGCGGTGACGTGGTGAAGTCGCCCGTGCTATTCATCACCGTGGCACTTATCGGACACACCATGTCGCAAAAGGTGCTCACGCGGTCTGCGGCCAGGCCGGGCGACCTTATCGGAGTAACCGGCCATCTGGGGTGTTCGGGAGCGGGTCTGCGGGCGCTGTCCGAAAAGCTCCCTCTCGATAATGATACGAGGCGGCATTTCATCGAGGCACACAACCGTCCTCAGCCGAGTCCGGACGACGGCGTGAGGCTACTGGAAGCGGGCGTACGGTGCGCGATGGACGTGAGCGACGGGCTGGTGAACGACCTCGGCAAGATTTGCGAGATGAGTGACGTTGCAGCAGCGCTCCGACTGGACTCGCTGCCAGCGGACGAGTATCTGAAGCGCGGGTTCCCCAAGGACTGGACGGGCCTTGCCCTGGGCGGCGGCGAGGATTATGTGCTGCTGTTCACGGCAGCACCGGATGTGATGCAAAAGCTGGACGGCGTGACGGTGGTAGGCGAAATCAAAACGGGCGCGCCGGACATCAGCGTGTTGGACGCGCAGGGCAAGCCTGTGGAGCTAAAAAACCGCGGGTGGGACCACTTCGGGGATTAGTTGCACTCGGGAGAGAGATGGATAAGGTAACTGTCAATATCGAGAACGACGGGGAGTCGCGGGCTACGGAGATCATTGCCGACCTGCGGGCGGTGGCGGAGACGCTGTTCTTCCCCATGAAGCTGGTGGGGTTCTGGGACTACCACAAGGACATGCACCTGTGCCCTCAAGAGGAGCGGCGGCTGGTCTGTCCTCACGAGCTAGCTAACGACGACCCGAAGTTCGTGGAGTACGCGATGACGCTGCAGCGCGAGCGGGGGGCGAACATTGAGGTGTCGTTTCCGCACGCCAAGGTCAGCATCTATCTGAGCTAACCGGACGGAAAAATCATCGTTTTGACCTCGCTCAGAACGATATCTACCCCACCCAAGATCCTTCGCTTCGCTCCAGGATGACAATTGCGCTTCTAGGAAATCAGGGCGACGTTTGGTACCATCCGCGCAAGCGGCAGACATCATATATTCACGAGGTGGACTCTATGGGCAAACACTATCAGGAAGCGGACATTCCCGATGAGATGCGACGGAACTTCGATGTGTACGACCGCATCAAGGAACTGGGCATATATCTGGGTTCGTTCGACGAGGACGTGACGTCGCTGGCCGACGCGGCCATCGCGGGCGCAGTGATTCACGAAAGCGGGCTGGTATATATGTCGGGCACCATCGGGGGACAGTATCCGATGAACGATGACCCGGAACGCATAGAGCACGGGCGGCAGGGCGCGCAGTACGCGGCGGACGTACTCATCCGGCGGCTGCACTGGGTTCTGAGCTGCGGCGGCGAGGGCGACCTGAACGACCTGCTGTACACGGTGAAGGCGCTGGCGATGGTGGTGTCGCCAGGCGGCGGTGCGTTCGCGTCGGCTCCGCTGGTGGCGCACGGGTTCTCGAACCGGTGGCAGTCGGTGTTCGGCGGCGGGAAGAGTTCGTACGCGCAGAACGGGGTCGACCCGGGCGGGTTCTCGGGCGTGCACGCACGGAGCG
>JAQBWG010000018.1 GCA_027625225.1 Chloroflexota bacterium
GGGGTTGCTAGTGGAAGTGCTTCCGAAGGTGGCAAACGGCGAGGCGTCATTCACGCCGCAGGATGACGCGACAGCGACGGCGACCAAGAAGCTGTCGCGTGAGGATGGGCGTATCGCCTGGGAGAAACCGGCGGCACATATCGCGCGACAGGTCAGAGCGTTCCATCCCTGGCCGGGGACGTTTACATCCTGGCAGAACAAGCAGCTCAAGATAATTGAGGCGACGGCTATGTCCGGGCATGGGAAGGCCGGCGAAGTACTAGGACTAGGCGACGACGGTTTACGAATCGCGACGGGTGATGGCGTTCTCGTCGTGAAACGACTTCAGGAAGAAGGACGGAAGGCGGTCCGGGCGCAGGAGTTTGTGGCCGGGCGTCCGGGCATCATCGGGATGGTTCTGGACAGCTAGTTTCAAAACGCCCACCGCGTGGCACTGGTGGGGTAGTCTTTTTCTCTCCAGGTCATGGCGACGGTTATTCGCAGTTTGTACACGGGTGATTCGCTAACATCGGGGCGAATGGCATACTTCGCTTCGTAGGCGTCTACGAAACGTTCGAGGGTAGATAGTTCGGCGACTTGCTCCATCACGCCTTCCAGGATGACCACTTCGTCGCCGCTTTCCAGATGCACCGATGTGTGCGGGTTCGCAACAAGGTTCCGTGCCTTGCGTGAGGCGGCGTCGGTGGCGAACACGAACGCCTCGTCGAGCCACAGTCCCCATACCGGCATGGTGTGCGGCCGGCCGTCAGGTCGCGCGGTCGCGAGCCAGTAGTTGCGTGCAGTTGCCAGTTGTCCACGGACAGCATCCCAGGTGCCGGAGCTTTTAGCGATGTCGGTGGAGATGCCATAGCCGGGCGGCGCGTGTAACGGGCCGGGTTTGGGCTTTCGGGGCATCAGGCGAGCTCCTTGTAGCGAAAGCAAGTGGTGATGTGATCGTTAACCATGCCCGTGGCCTGCATGAAGGCGTACATGATGGTGGGGCCGACGAACTTGAAGCCAAGCTTCAGCAGCGCTTTGCTCATGGTTTCCGACTCTGGTGTCACGGCGGGGATGCCGGACATCTGCTTCCACCTGTTCACCTTCGGCTTACCGCCCACAAAACTCCACAGGTAGGCGTCAAGGCTGCCGTGTTCATTCCGAACGTCGATGGTCGCGCGGGCATTGGTGATAGCGGCGTTGACCTTCAGGCGGTTGCGGACGATACCGGCGTTGCTTAGCAGCTCGGCGATTTTGGCATCGCCATACTTCGCGACTTTCGCGATGTCGAAATTGTCGAACGCCTTTCGATACGCCTCGCGCTTGTTGAGAATGGTCTGCCAACTCAGTCCGGCCTGCGCGCCTTCGAGTATCAGGAACTCGAACAGAGTTTGGTCGTCGTGTAGCGGCGTGCCCCATTCAGCGTCATGATAAGCGACCATGAGGGCGTCGCTGGTTCCCCATTCGCAGCGGTTCATCGTATTCCTTTCTTGGGTGACTTCCGCAACTTTGGATGCACCGCATCGAACGGCAGCACACCGTGCCGGAAGCAGCCGACGTAGTGGTCGTTTACCAAGCCGACCGACTGGATGTACGCGTACATGATGGTCGGTCCGGCGAACTTAAAGCCGCGGGCAATCATATCCTTGCTGATGGTATCGCCGAGGGGTGTCGTGGCAGGAACTTCGGCATTTTGCGGCCACTCGTTCACCACCGGCACTCCGTCCACGAACGACCACAGGTAGTCGGCGAAGCCGTTGAATTCGGGGCCGAGTTTCTGGATGACCCGGGCATTGCTGATGATGGCGTTGAGCTTGGCTTTGTTGCGGATGAGGGCTGCATCGGCCAGCATCGTCTCCAGCTTCTTGCCGTCGTATTCGGCAACCTTTGTTGGGTCGAAGTCGTCGAAATGCCTACGGAAGGCCTCGCGGCGCCTCCACACACCCCACCAGGTCAGACCGGCCTGCACACCGCTCAATGACAGGAACTCGAAGAGGCGGGCGTCATCCTTGGTCGGTGTCCCCCACTCGTAGTCATGGTATTCAAGCTTCAACGGATCGGTAGGCGGTACGTCCCAGCAGCGGGGCAGGTTATCGGCGGTTGTCATTGGTTGCGGCCTCCGGAATGTCGGAGGGTATTGTACGGCATCAGTCCAAGCCGGTCAGGCGCGGTTGGATTACCTCCCGGTCTTGCTCTGTGTCCTCGTCCTCGAAACCGGAGATGCCTACTCCCAGCAGCCGGAATTTCCGGCCCGGCTCCAGTTCCTTGCGCACGATGTTCATAGCCTCTCTGGCGATGTCTTCCGGCGACTCGATGTATTCGGAGACCGTTTTTTGCCGGGTGAAGGTGGTGAAGTCGGACAGCCGCAGCTTGAGTTTCACCGTCTGCCCCCGCAGGTCTTCGTTGCGCAGTTGCCTGCTTACCCGCTGGCTCAGGCGGGTCACAATCTCCTCTATCGCCTCGGGGTCGTCGGTGTCGTGCGCCAGCGTTGTCTCCGCGCTCAGCGACTTGCGCACCCACTCGGTTACCACCGGACGGTCGTCCTGCCCCTGAGCCAGCCGCAGCATGAACGGGCCGTTTTTCCCGAATCGTTTGCGCATCCACTCGTCGGGTTTGGTTGCCAGGTCGCCTATGGTTTTGATGCCCTCGGAGGCAAGCCATTCACCCGTCTTGGGGCCGACACCCCACAACTTACCGACGGGCAGCAGGGCGAGAAACGCGCGCTCCGTGCCCGACGGCACAACGGTGAGGCCGTCCGGTTTGTTCATGCCCGACGCGACCTTGGCCACCGATTTGCACGTGGCGACGCCGATGGTGATGGTAAGGCCGGTCTCGGAACGAACCTGTCGTTTGATCAGGGCTGCGATGTTCTGAGCGGGTTTTTCAGGCATGACCAGCGCCGTCACGTCCAAAAAGGCTTCGTCCATGGACACCGGTTCGACCAACGGAGTGACCGAGCGGAAGATGGCCATGATTTGCTGGGAAACCTGCCGGTAGACGTCGAACCGTGGCTGCGCGCGGATGGCCTGCGGACACAGGCGCATGGCCGTCTTCATGGGCATCGCCGAGTGGACGCCGAACTTGCGTGCTTCGTACGATGCCGCTGCTACCACGCCGCGACCGTCAGGGCTTCCACCGACCACTACCGGCTTACCGCGCAGCTTGGGGTTGTCACGCTGCTCGACCGAGGCGTAGAAAGCGTCCAGGTCCGCGTGCAGGATATGGCGCATAGGCCACCAGATAGTCTTCGCGGGGCTTACAAGGCCCCGTCTATTGATATGTCCAACACCGCCGGTTTACCCGAAGCCAGGGCCTTTTTCAACTCGGGCCCGATGTCCTTCGGGTCGCTGATCTTCTTGCCGTATACGCCCATCGCCTTGGCCATACCCGCCAAATCGAGAGGCACCGGGAAGTCCATGGCCATGAATTTGCTTGGCTTGCTGTCTTTAAGCACTATGTTCTTGTATACGTTCATGTTGATTTTAAGAACGCGGTACGTCTGGTTGTTGCAGATGAGGTAGACGATGGGAATGTTCTCGTTAGCCGCCGTCCAAAAGCCCTGCACGGTCATCATCGAGCTGCCGTCACCGACGATAGCGATGACCGGTTTGTCGGGGTTCGCCAGCTTCGCACCGAGTCCACCGCCAATACCCCAACCGATGGCCCCGCCACGCTCGCCGAACACGCTGCCCGGCCGGTCGAAGTCTATAGCTCCGAAAACAGAGTTGCGGGTGGTAACCGAGTCGTCCACGACAACCGTGTTTGATGGGATGTTCGCCGCTACTTCAGTCATCATGCGCTCGGTGGACATGGGCGTCATGTCCCAGCGATCTTTGACCTTCTTTTCCCATGCAGCGTTCTGGGCATCTTTCTCTTCGCTCATAGCTGCGATGCGTCCCTTGGCAGCTTCCTTGGCCGAACCGGACATCTCCGACTTCAGCGCCTCGGCTAATGTGGTCAGCGCCATCTTGGGGTCGCCTATCATGCCCACATCAGTCGGTTCGCTCTTGCCGACGACCTGACCCGATGCGTCGATGTGCACAATTTTGGTGGACGGCGATAGCGTGCGGCCGCCCTGGGTGTCGAAGAACCAGTAGCTGGTGAACACGTTGCCCACGCCCAGCAGCACGTCGGCGGCGGACAGTATCTTGTTCGGCTCGGGGAAGCCGTAGGCCAATCGGCCCATGAACTGCGGGTGACCTATAGGGAAGTTGTATTCGGAGAAGGAAGCAGCATACACCTTCGCGCCCAGCACTTCGGCGAGGCGGACGGCCTCTTCAGTGGCGCCGGACTGTGCGATACGGTCGCCTATCAACAAGATGGGATTCTTGGCTTTTGCCAGAAGCTTGGTGGCTTCACCAACTGCCCGCGCATCCGGTTCGATACGGTAGCGTCCGGGAGGCGACGGGACGATTTCGACATCGGCTTCGCCGTCCATGGCGTTCGCCGAGAAACCGACGTACACAGGACCGGTCGGCGGCGTCTTGGCTTCGTTGAAAGCCCTGCGGATAGCCCCCGGCACCTGGTCGGGGTGGCTCAACTCGACGCTCCACTTGGTGAAGCGCTTGACCATCTCGTCCAGCTCGGTACGGCCTTCGACCAGCTTGCGCATGTCCTTGTTGCCGGAGGTGAGCACCAGCGGTGTGCCACCTTCGTTGGCGTTGTGCAGCAGGCTGATGCCGTTGGCCAAGCCGGTCTCGATATGCAGGTTCACGAACGCGGGCTTGCCGGTAGCGCGGGCATAGGCATCCGCCGCACCCATAGCCACGCCTTCCTGTGTTACTAGGACGTACTTCAGTTCGGGGTAATCCTCCAGCTCGTCCATGATGGCGCTTTCGCTGGTGCCCGGATTTCCGAAGATGTATTCGACACCTTCGGCTTTGAGTTGCTCCATGAGTGCGCGGCTGCCCTTCATTCGTACCATTATTGAGTTCCCTGCCCCTTCTTTATTGTTGTGTGAGCCCGTTCGAGGGCTACGTTATACCTTGGCTAGAATCTCGTCCAGAGCCTGTTCCCTGAACCGTTCGATGTCTTCCGAGTCCTTAATGATTGCGCCGAGTGTCTGTTCGACGGTGTCTTTGTCCAGGTGGTCGTGGTGCAGGATGACCATCGCCCGCGCCCAATCCAGCGTTTCGGAGACGCCGGGAGCCTTGTCCAGTTCGAGCTTGCGCACTTCCGACACGAACCTAGTCACCTGCCGCGCCAATCGCTCGTCTATCCCCGGCACCTTGGCGTGGACGATTTTGAGTTCTTTATCAAAATCGGGATAGTCTATCCATAGATACAGGCAGCGGCGGCGCAGCGCATCCGAAAGCTCACGGGAACGGTTCGAGGTGAGGATGACCAGCGGCTTATGTTTGGCCTTGATGGTACCGATTTCGGGGATGGTCGTCTGGAATTCGGCCAGCACTTCCAGAAGGAACGCCTCGAACTCTTCGTCCGCGCGGTCAACCTCGTCGATGAGCAGCACCGGCGCGTTGTCCGGCTCGGTCAGCGCCGCCAAAAGCGGGCGTTTTAACAGGAATTCCTCGCTGAAAATCTCCTCCTCACGTTCGGAGGTTGAGCGTCCGCTCTGTTCATCCAGTTTGATACGCAGAAGTTGCTTCGGATAGTTCCACTCGTAGAGTGCGGTCGTAACGTCCAAACCTTCGTAGCACTGCAACCGGATGAGCTTGGTGTCGAGCAACCGCGCCATCACGTGCGCGATTTCCGTCTTGCCCACGCCCGCGCGGCCCTCGACGAGCAGTGGCCGTTCTAGCGCCTGGGCCATGTATAGCGACGTGGCGATGGACGGATCGGCGACGTAACTCTCCGACTCCAGTCGTTTGAGGATGTCGCCGATAGGGTCGGTTGTTTTCGATTCAGCCATGACGTGTCATTCTATCGTGTTTATCTCCAGACAGACGAAAACCCCGCCACGGCGAGAGACGCCGGACGGGGTTTTCCGTTTTTACCTAACGATAGGACCGTGCCCTACTTCTTTTTCGCCGCTTGCATCAACCGCCAGACCTTCTCGGACTTGGCGGGCATGTTCATATGCTTCACACCGAACGGTTTGAGGGCGTCGATAACGGCGTTCATGATTGCGGGAGATGCAGCGATGGTCGCCGCCTCGCCCGCGCCCTTCACGCCCAGCGGATTGGTGAGCGACGGGGTCTCGGTGCGCGCCGTCTCGAAGAATGGCAGGTCGGCCGCCGTGGGCAACGCATAGTCGAGCATAGAGCCTGTCAAGAGCTGCCCATCGTCGCCGTAAATCGCCTCTTCCGAAAGCGCCTGGCCGATGCCCTGCGCCGCGCCGCCGTGAACCATGCCGTCCACAATCATCGGGTTGATGACCTTACCGACGTCGTCCACGCAGATATAGCGCAACACCTTCACATCGCCGGTGTCACCGTCAACTTCGACGACGGCCACGTGCGTGCCGAACGGCCAGGTGAACGACGAGGGGTCGAAGATGCTCATCGCTTCCAGGCCGGGCTCGGTGTCCTCCGGCAGGCTTGCGTACCAGTACGCCGCCAGCGCGACTTCCTGGAACGTCTTCGCATTGGCAGGAGCGCCCTTCACGAAGAAATTGCCATTCTCGAAAACCGTGTCTTCCGGAGCGGCCTCCAGCAGGTTGGCCGCAATCTTCTTGGCTTTGTCGATGATTTTGGTGGTGCTCATGTGGATGGCCGTGCCGCCCACAACCGCGCTGCGGCTGCCAAACGTGCCCGTACCCATCTGCACCTTGTCTGTATCTCCGTGCACCACCTCGACGTCCTCCACCGGAATGCCGAGCTGCGACGCCGCGACCTGCGCAAACGTCGTCTCGTGACCCTGACCGTGTCCCGACGAACCGGTGAACACCGTCACCTTGCCAGTCGGATGCACTCTCACGAGCGAGCTTTCCCACACACCGGCCCGTGCGCCAAGCGAGTAGGCAACCGCGGACGGTGCCATTCCGCAAATCTCGATGTAGCTGGACAGCCCTATTCCGATATAACGGCCTTTCTTCCGGGCCTCGGCCTGCTCCTTGCGAAGCTGCTTATATCCGGCCATATCCAGAGCCTTATCCAGCGCCGGCTCGTAGTTGCCGGAGTCGTACGACACGCCAGTCGCGACGTCGTACCCGTCCTCGAACGGCGGGATGAAGTTCTTGCGGCGAATCTCCGCGGGGTCCATGCCGATTTCAGCGGCGAACCGGTCTACCATCCGTTCCACCAGGTAGGTGGCCTCCGGACGGCCTGCACCGCGATACGCGTCTACCGGCGTCGTGTTGGTGAACACGCCGGTGACCTTACAAACAACGTTGGGAATCTTGTACGGGCCGGAGAGCACCAGTCCGAACAGATAGGTGGGAATGGCCGGTGCGAACGTTGAAAGGTACGCCCCCATATTCGCATAGATATTGCCATGAAGGCCGGTAATCGTCCCGTCCTTGTTGCCCATGATTTCGACATCGCCCACGTGGTCGCGGCCGTGCGTCGTAGCGGCATAGCCCTCCTGGCGCTGCTCAATCCACTTCACCGGCAGACCCAGTTCCTTGGCGATAGTAAAGGCGATAATCTCTTCCGGATACAGGAACAGCTTGCTGCCGAACCCGCCTCCAACTTCCGGTGCGATGACCCTGATAAGTTGCTCGGGATGGCCCGTCACCAGGGCAAGGAGCAGCCTGATCAGATGAGGAATCTGGGTTGATGTCCAGAGAGTGACCTGATTGGTGCCGGAGTTGTAATCAGCAACGACACCGCGCGTCTCCATCGAATTCGGGATGAGGCGTTGGTTGATGATACGCTCGGTCACCTTCACCTCGGCGCTCTTGCGGGCCGCCTCGATGTCGCCGCCGGCCACTTCCCATTCGAAGGCCATATTGTTCGGGGCATCGGTATGTATCTGCGGAGCGCCCTTTGCAACTCCCTTTTCCATATCCACCACTGCCGTCAACGGCTCGTACTCAACGTCCACCAGCGCGGCCGCATCTGCGGCAATCTGAGGGGTAATGGCGACCACTGCGGCGACTGCCTCGCCTACGCAGTTCACCTTGGTTATGGCGATAGGGGGATGCGGAACCTCTTTGGTGTCGGGAACCACCCAGCCGCAAGGAACGCTACCCAGCTTTTCCTGCAGTTCGGCTCCTGAATATACCGCGGTAACGCCCTCGACCTTCTTGGCCTTCGACGTATCCACCTTCTTGATATTGGCATGAGCATACGGGCTGCGCACGAGAAACAAATGCTGCATCCCCGTGAGCTTCACATCATCTACATAGGTACCTTTGCCGGTAATAAGCCTCGGATCCTCGCGCCGCTTTACGCTGGAGCCAAAGGGATTCGCTACGGTCGTTGTCATCGTGCCCTCCTCGTAAGTTCTGCCCCAGATAGGATTGCTAGGGTCAGCAATCGCCCATACTTTATCCCACGACTGGAGCCAAAACAAGAGCGAAAAAGAAAGGGACGCTCAGTTGAGCGTCCCTTTCCGAATAGCTGTGTTTAGTGAAGCTAGATAGCCGCCGCCGTTGCCACGCGTACTTCCTGCACTCCGTCCAAGAAGCCCCACCACGCGTCGAGCGCCGACTGGAGTGCGCCTTCCACGGCCGGTTGGTTCTCTCGGGTCGTGTGGTTCGCGATGCCCTCTTCCTCTTTTTCCGAGTGCTCCTCGTCCAGCGTGCTGTGTACCGCGAAGAACTTCAGCGCCCCCGCCTCGTAGATGCCGTGATGGTCTTTCAATCCACGCATCTTCTCCAGCGCAATCTCCGGCACCTGCTGCTCATAGGCGTACATAGCGGCAAGCCCTTCCTGGAACGAACCGTCGTTGCACGTATTCTCGTAGGTGTCCAAGAGTTCCTGGGTTTTGGGATGGATGTCCGTGTGCTCAACCGAGTCGCGTTCAAGGCCCACAGCCTCGCAGAAGTCCAGCCACAACGACCGGTGGTTCTCCTCGCCGTGTTCCTCGTCCCACAGGTTGTCCAGAATACTCTGCCGAACCTCGCGGTCGGGGCAGCGGGAGTGGATGGCGCTCAGATAACGGGGAAAGTTGGCCTCGAAGAAATAATACTGGCCCGCGTACACGGCCAGGTCGTCAAGCGTCAGGCGGCCCGCCTGCCAATCCTGATAAAAGGGATGCTTCAAAAGTGAACGCTCCGAGATGCGCTCTTTCATCGTAGTTGCGAAAGACTGAGTCAATCCTATCCTCCCCGCTATGCCAATGATTAGTGGGCCTGAAAGCCTACCCGCGAAGCTACATCTTATCGTCGCTCTATGAACCTGGCAAGGGTTGAAGACTACACCGAGAGCGCCCGTTTGGGGATTGAGTGCGACCCCACGGGTGAAGTGCTACAATTCCACGTCTGTGAAGTTGTTCACATATGCCTGCTAGGTGACTCGATGTGGCGTACCTACAAGACATTCCGGCTAACCGCTCTTCGCGTGTTTGGCCGTTTCGTAACCGGATAAACGGGAGGCAAGGATAGCCATGCTGATGGATTCGGCCATCGCAGCGGCGGTCATCTTCGGCCTCATCTACTTGTTTATCATTCGGGGGCGCCCATCGCCAGTAATAACCGTTTTGATAGGCGCCGCGCTTATCGTCATTCTCGGAGTTATTACCAGCGAGGATGCCCTACGCCACATAGACCTGAACGTCATTCTGCTGCTCGCGTCCATGATGGTCATCGCCGACATCATGGGCCGCACGGGAGCTTTTGACTGGCTTGCCTACCAGGGTGTGAAACTGGCCAAAGGTAACGGCTTCGCCATCATGACCCTTCTTCTCATTGTGACCGCGGTGGTCTCCGCCTTCATAGACAACGTCACCACTGTCGTTCTCATCTTCCCCATAACCCTTGTCCTGTGCCGTACGTTGAATCTCAGCCCTATCCCGTTCCTGCTGGGAGAAATCTTTGCCTCAAACATCGGCGGCGCCGCCACGGTCGTCGGCGACCCGCCTAACATCATCGCTGCCAGCGTTGGCGATATAGACTTCCTCACCTTCATGATTAACATCGCCCCGGTCTCAATCGTTGGGATGGTGTTCCTGATTGCCGTCATGTGGTTCTGGTTCCGTAAAAAGGTTCACGTTGACGTCGCCACCAGGAAAGAAGTGCTGGAATCAATCCCTGAAAACCTGATTAAAGACCCCGAAATGCTCTGGCGAAGCCTGATTGTATTCGCGTTGACCATCGCCGGGTTCTTACTCCACCACCTGCTGGATGTTGAAGTGGCATTCATCGCCATAGCCGGCGCCGGGGTTATGATGCTGGTGACCCGGGTTGACCCGCGAGACGTACTGGATCATGTCGAATGGCCCACGTTAGGCTTCTTTGTCGGTTTGTTCATACTGGTGGGAGGACTTGTCGAAACCGGGGTCATCATGGATGTTCAGGAATTCATGGTGGACATTTCCGGAGGCAATGAAAGCATACTGGCGTACATCCTCATCTGGGGCGGAGGCGCGGCGTCCGGCGTTGTGGACAACATCCCCTACACCGCTGCTATGGCCGAAGTTGTAAAGGGACTGACCTTCCCCCGCGAAAATGGCATCATCAACCCGCTGTGGTGGGCGCTCGTTCTGGGAGCCGACCTGGGCGGCAACATAACCATGGTAGGCGCGTCGGCCAATGTCGTGGTCGTCAGTCTCGCTCGAAATGCGGGCTACCCAATATCCTTCTTCACGTTCTTTAAATATGGTATCGTCGTGGCTATTGGTACCCTGCTCATCGCAATGGGCTACATCTGGTTATTGCACTACCTCTAGCCACAAGATGATGAGGCTCAATCGAATCGGATATACAGGGATTGTTGCACAGGAATCGCATGTTTGACTGATTCCCGAACAATTCCTAAAAATGGTACAATAACAGCTAGTGTTTGTAGCTTGGTCAAGGAGTCCTGAATGGCTGAAACCAACGGTAAAAGCGCCGATCTCTCAAAGAACGGATATACCTCGGCAGATATTCAAGTTCTACGCGGGATGGAGGCTGTTCGCCGTCGCCCCGGTATGTACATCGGCAGCACCGACCAGAGCGGCCTGCACCACCTTATTTATGAGATTGTTGACAACAGCGTTGACGAATTTATGGCCGGATATGGCGACAGCGTTACCATCCATATCGCTGAAGACGGCTGGGCCTCCATCACCGATACCGGCCGCGGCATCCCCCCTGATATTCATAAGGGAACCGGTCTATCTGCCATCGAGACCGTCCTAACCACCCTCCATGCCGGAGGCAAATTCGGCGGAAAAGCCTATACAGTCAGCGGCGGCCTGCACGGCGTCGGTGCGTCCGTAGTAAACGCACTGTCCTCCGAGCTTAAGATTGAAGTCCGGCGCGATGGCTCTCTTTACACCCAGACCTTTTCGCGCGGCGGGCGCACCAGCGACCTGAACGTGGAGATGGACGAACGGGCAGCCAGCGGCGAGACTGGCACAACCATATCCTTCCTGGCCGACAATAAGATATTCGGCGAGTTCGATTACGACTTTGCCATACTGGCACAGCGGTTCCGCGAGATGGCCTACCTGAACAAAGGTTTGCGGATTAATTTCACCAGCGACTGGAAAGTAACTCCGCCCGATGAAGCGCACAAGGTTGAGTACTTCTTCGAGGGCGGCATCAAACAGTTCGTGTCCGACTTGAACGCCACACGCGGAAAGGTCAACGAGGAACCGGTCCACATCGAAAAGCAGGTGGAGGGCACCATCGTCGAGATTGGCATACAGTACAACGATACCTTTACCGAGCGGGTACTATCCTTCGCCAACTGCATCAACACCGTAGACGGCGGCAGCCACCTTACCGGGTTCCGTTCCGCCCTCACCCGCGTAATAAACGACTACGGCCGCAAAAAGAAAATACTCAGAGACAACGAGCCTAACCTTGCCGGTGAAGACACCCGCGAAGGTATGACCGCCGTGGTCAGTGTGAAGTTGCCTGAACCGCAATTTGAAGGCCAGACCAAGACCAAACTGGGCAACCCCGAGATTCGCACCCAGGTCGAATCGGCGGTCGCCGAAGGCTTCACCATCTACCTTGATGAGCATCCCAAAGAAGCCAAGCTCATAGTCGAGAAGTGCCTGACCTCGCAGCGTGCACGCGAAGCCGCGCGCAAGGCACGAGACCTCATCATCCGAAAGAACGCCATGGAAGGCGGGGCGCTCCCCGGCAAGCTGGCCGACTGCTCCGACCGCGACCCGCGCAACTGCGAACTGTACTTGGTAGAGGGTGACTCCGCCGGCGGCACAGCCAAGATGGGCCGCGACCGTCAGTACCAGGCCATTCTGCCGCTACGGGGCAAGATTCTTAACGTCGAGAAGGCCCGGGCCGACAAAATGCTGGCCCACGAAGAAATCAGGGCCATCATTGTGGCCCTGGGCGCTGGCCTGAACGAAGACATGGATCTGGAAAAACTTCGCTATCACCGCATCATCATCATGACCGACGCGGACGTGGACGGCTCGCACATCCGAACCCTGCTGCTCACCTTCTTCTTCCGTCACATGCCGCAGCTTATTGATGCTGGACACCTGTACATCGCCCAGCCGCCGTTGTTCCGCATCGCGGCGGGCAAGCAGGAGCATTGGGCCTACAGCGAACTGGAGCGCGAAGGCTACGTGCAGCAGCTCGAGGGCAAGCGTGGCTTGACCATCCAGCGATACAAGGGTTTGGGCGAAATGAACGCCGTCCAGCTCTGGGAGACGACGATGAACCCGGAGGCGCGAACACTACTGCAGGTAAGAGTAGAGGATGCGGCTGAAGCGGACAACATGTTCAGTCTCCTGATGGGCGACGTGGTGGAGCCGCGGCGGGAGTTCATCCAAACGAACGCGCTGCAGGTCAAGAACCTGGACGTCTAAGTCCAAGAACGCCGAAACGATGCGAAGCCCGCTGCGCTACCAAAGCCAGCGGGCTTTGTTTTGAGCAAAATCTACGGAGGAAGCAATGGCCCTGTTGGAAGAAATCCTGGAGCATAACAAGCAGTTCGTGAAGGAGCGGGAGCAGCCGTTGAGCGCGCGCCCGGCGAAGAAGATTGCGCTGTTCACCTGCATGGACACGCGGTTGGTGGAGTTTCTGGAGCCAGCGATGGGCCTGAGACGCGGCGACGCGCAAATCATCAAGAACGCCGGGACGGCGGTGATAGACCCGTCGGGCGGCGTGGTGCGGAGCCTGGTCGTGGCGGTGTACGGCATGGGTTGCGAGGAGATTTATGTTGTGGGGCATCTGGACTGCGGGATGGGGAAAATCAACGAGGAGAAGATGGAGGCGGATATGCTCGCGCGCGGGGTGACACAGGCGCAAATCGGCGGGTTGAAGCCGAGTTTGAAGGAGTGGCTGGGGACGTTTCGGGACGGGCATGAGAACGTGCGGCGGGTGGTGAAGGGGCTGCGGGTGAATCCGCTGATTCCGGACGATGTACCCATTCATGGCTTGATGTTCGACCCGGTAAGCGGGAGGTTGGAACTTTTGACGGGCGGTTATGAGGGCTAGGAAATGATGTCTCAATTTGGGTATGCGTTCGTTTGATGAACGGAGTTTTGGCGGGAGCCAGGCAAGGTGGTGGTCGGTCGGAAGGGGTTGCTCTGGCGATGTTGCTGCCGGTGCGATTATGATGTCCCGGCACACTTTTGTGCAGCTGAGGGATGATGTCTACAGGTGTGCTTTTGAGTGGCGGAAGGATGTCGAAAGTAGCAAATGGGATGCTCGTCCTTCGATGGGCTCAGGACGATGGTGTCTCCGCCCCAGATTCTTCGCTTCGTCCAGAATGACATTGGGGTGAGGATGATTTGGCACACAATCGAGAATTGCAGGGTGAGGTTTTTAGGCGTGCTTCGACAGGCTCAGCACGAACGGGTTTTGGAGCGATAGGAATATTGAGTGAATCGGAAGGTGTTTAGAGGTTCGAGAGACAGGCATGACGGGTGAGAAGGACATAGAAGAGCAGCTTAGGCGGCTGCGGGATGAGTTGCACGGGCATAACCATGCCTATCATGTGCTGGACCAGCCGACGGTCAGCGATGCGGAGTACGACGCGCTGATGCGGGAGCTGCGGGCGCTGGAGGAGGCGCACCCGGAGCTGGTGACGCCCGACTCGCCGAGCCAGCGGGTGGGCGCTCCGGCGGCGGAGCAGTTCGCGCAGGTGCAGCACGAGGTACCGCTGCTGAGTCTGGGCAACGCCTTCGATGACGACGAGTTCATGGCGTGGCACGCGCGGACGGCGAAGTCGCTGGAAGTGGACGGGTTCGACATGGCGTGCGAGCTGAAGTATGACGGGCTGGCGGTGGCGCTGGTGTACGAGGACGGGGGGTTTGTGCGGGGGGCGACGCGGGGCGACGGGCGCGTGGGCGAGGACGTGACGGCGAATCTGCGAACGGTGCGGGCGGTGCCGCTGCGGGTGCAGGGGAAGTATCCGAGGCGGTTCGAGGCGCGAGGCGAGGTCATCTATCCCAAGTCCAAATGGCACAAGCTGAACGAGGAGCGGGCGGCGGCGGGTCTGCCTCTGTACGCCAATCCGAGGAACACGGCGGCGGGGTCGCTGCGTCAGATAGATTCCACGGTGACCGCGTCGCGTCCTTTGGACATCTATTTCTATTCGCTGGGATGGGCGGAAGGTTGGTCAAAAGAGGCACCGCAAACGCACTCGGAGTCGCTGGATGCGTTGAAAGGGATGGGGTTCAAGGTGAACCCGCACAACCGATTGGTAAAGACGGCGGACCAGGTTCTGGACTATTACAAGGGCTGGCTGGAGCGGGTGGAGTCGCTGGACTACGGGTGCGACGGGGTGGTGGTGAAGGTTGACCGGCTGGACTACCAGCGCGACCTGGGGCAGGTGGGGCGGGAGCCGCGGTGGGCCGTCGCCTATAAATTTCCGGCCATCGAGGTGACGACGAAGCTGCTGTCCATCGAGGTGAACGTGGGGCGGACGGGGAGCATCAATCCGTATGCGGTGCTGGAGCCGGTGAAGATCGCGGGGGCGATGGTGAAGCAGGCGACGCTGCACAACGAGGATTTAATCCGGCAGAAGGGCCTGAGGATTGGGGATACGGTGCTGGTGCGTCGGGCGGGCGAGGTCATCCCCGAGGTCATCAAGTCGGTGGAGTCGAAGCGGGACGGGAGTGAGACGGAGTGGGAGATGCCGACGGCGTGCCCTTCGTGCGGGGAGCCGGTGGTGCGGGAGGAGGGCGACGCGATGGCGTACTGCGTCAACGTGGCGTGCCCGATGCAGTTGCAGCGCACCCTGGAGCACTTCGTGAGCAAGGGCGCGATGGACATCGACGGGGTGGGCGAGAAGCAGGTGGCCATCTTCCTGGAGAAGGATTTGATTCAGGACGCGGCGGGGCTGTACTCCATCACCAAGGAGCAGCTGCTGGATCTGGAGCGGTTCGCGGAGAAGAGCGCGTCGAACATCGTGGCGGCCATCGCGGCGAGCAAGGAGCAGCCGCTGGCGCGGGTGCTGGTGGCGCTGGGGATACGGCACGTGGGGACGGAGAACGCGGAGCTGCTGGCGCGGCATTTCAAGCACATGGACGCGCTGGCGTCGGCGTCGCAGGAAGAACTGGCGGGGGTCGAGGGCATCGGCCCGGTGATCGCGGAGACGGTGTGGGATTTCTTCCAGAACGCGAAGAACCGGGATTTGGTGAAGCGGCTGGCGGAGGCGGGGTTGCAGATGGAGATGGAGGCGGGGCCCGAGGGGCCGCAGTCGCTGGAAG